>CANREX010000014.1 GCA_947629735.1 uncultured Clostridia bacterium | reverse complement strand
AGTTTGCAAGTTTCGCCTATGCACCCCGCGACGCCCGTGCCGAGGAAGAGATCGAGCCACGACATCTTGCCCGCCGCCTCGCCTTTGAGCAGATATCCCGAAAGGTGAGTCGCGCCCGTGAAGATCTCGCTTCCCGCGCCGACCGCCGCTATATTGCACGCGACGTACGTCGTCAGGGAGAAACTTATAAACATTATAACTCTTCCCGTAGCGGCGGGGTTGACGAGGTTTTTGCCCGTTCCGCCGAACACCATTTTAACTATCGCTATCGCAAGGATCGCGCCTATCAATACTTCGTACCAATGCGCGGTGGCGGGGATTATCAGCGCGAGGATAAGACCCGTGATAATTGAGGTGTAGTCAAACTGTTTCCACCATTTTTTGCACACCTCTCCCGCGTGCCTGCATTTTTCCGAAAAGCCCTTGTTCGCTATGAAGAAGTACGCGAATTCCGTCGCGACCGCCGCGAGCACCGCCGTGATTTCAAGCACGAACGCGTTTACTCCGAAATACACTATTCCCATGATAGCCGCGGGCAGCAGAGCTATGATGACGTCCAACATTATGCTCTTCGTCGTGCGCCGCGACTTGACGTGAGGAGGAGTGGATATTACTACGCTGTTATCCATTGTCTTTCTCCTTTTCGTTTGTTTTCTTTTCTTCTTCGGGTTTCTTTTCGGGGACGTGGTCGAGAGGAACGGTAGGCGCGCTTCTGCCCTTTTGGTCGGCGGGCTTTATCAAAGGTGCGGGCGCAGAAGCCGTCGCTTTCGCGCGCATGTACGCCTTTGTCTTTCTTATCGCCTGAATGAGCGGTCTCTTGGCGGGGCAGGTGTATTCGCACGCGCCGCACTCTATGCACGCTACCGTGTTGCCGAGCTTTGCCGCGAGTTCGTATTCTCCCGCAGCCGCGTAAAACGCCGTCTGCATGGGCATAAGGTGCATGGGACATCTGTCCGCGCACATTCCGCAGTTGAGGCAGGGGGTGGGCTCTTCCGCAGCCGCTTCCTTTTCGCTCATGAGCAGTATGCCCGAAGTCGTCTTATGCGTGTAGACGTCGTATGTGGAAAGCGCAAGCCCCGTCATAGGTCCGCCCTGTATGACCTTTTTGGGAGGGAGACTTTCCCCGCCGCAGAAATCGACGATGTCCTTTATCGAAGTCCCCACTTTCACCCACAGGTTTTTTGGCTGGTTTATTGCCTGACCCGAGACGGTGAGTATCCTTTCGTAAAGCGTCTTGCCCTTTTCCACGGCTTCGCACACCGAAAACGCCGTCGCGACGTTCTGGACGACTACTCCGCTGTCCGCGGGCAGCTTGCCTATGCCCACTTTTCTGCCCGTCGTCACGTAGATGAGGTGCTTTTCGCTTCCCATCGGGTATTGACGTTTTAAGATGACGGGCTGAATGTCGTCGTACTTTTCAAACGCCGCAATACAGTCGGGCTTGTTGGCTTCTATGCCTATCACTATCTTGTCCACGCCGAGCGCCTTGGCGATATACCTCGCGCCGCGCGCTATTTCGTCGGTGTTTTCGAGCATGAGACGGTGATCGCACGTGAGGTAGGGCTCGCACTCAGCGCCGTTCAATATAAGCGTGTCCACGGGCGTTCTGGGCGAAATTTTAACCGCCGCGGGGAAGCCCGCGCCGCCCAAGCCCACTATGCCGCAGTCCCTAACTCTCTTTTTGATCTCCTCGCCGTCGGGGTCGGCGAGAGGGGGGAAGGTGAACTTTTCGCCGCTGCCATCGCCCTTGACGACGACGTACGTCTCCGTGCCGCCGTTCGCGCCCGCCATGCTCTTAATATCGATAACTTCGCCCGCTATCGAGGAGAACACGTCGGAAGAAATCGCTCCGTCGGCATGCGCTATCGGTTCGCCCTCCTTGACTTTCTGTCCCTTTTCCACGCAGCATACCGCGGGCTTGCCGAGCGATTGGGAGAGCGATATGTACGCCGTCTCCGGATCGGGCATTCTCTCCGCGGCGCACCCGCTCGAAAGGCTCTTCATGCCTTTGGGGTGAATACCGGCGAAAAAGGGTTTTGCTTTGATTGCTTTCATCTGGTCTGGTTATTTTCCTCCTATCGTTTTTAAAATCGGAAAAGCCGCCGAGCGGCAGATTTTACTCTTCGTTGTTTTGCTTGTCCGAATCGTTATTTTCGGCTTGTCCGCCCCGATATATTGCGGGGTAGATTGACATCAACCGCCCTTGCGCTGAATTATGCGGCGGGTGGGGTGAGGTCTTTTGAGGGGCTCAAAGCCGCCCTTTCGAAAACGCTTAAAGGCACGCGCTTGAATACGAGCGTTATTATCGCGCCGACCGCCGCGCCCGAAATCACGCCTATTATCAGCAGGTAGGGCGCGTAGGAAAACGCGAGAGGGGTGCGGGAAATCAGCGCGAATACCGCGTTCTGCACGAGGTTGTGCACGGCGGCGCACAGCGCGGAAATCGCGACGAGGCTCACCGCGGGGTGAACAAGATATATCGCGAGCGCGCCGACCGCCATGGAAATCATTCCGCCCGTAAAGGAATACATTAAGGCGGAGAGGTTGCCCGCGAACACCGCGCCGAGGACTGTCCTCGCCGCGACTATCGTAAACGATTCGACAGGTCCGAACATGACGAGGGCGGCGAACGAAAACGCGTTGGCAAGCCCCAACTTAGCCCCGGGGATAAACAGGGGCGGCAGCAGATTTTCTATCAGAAAAGTAATCAGACTCATAGCCGTGAGAATGGCTACCGTCGCTATTCTGCGCGTTAAATTGCCCTTCGCCTTCATAGCTCTTATTATATAACATAATCGCAAATTAGTAAATAGTGAAAAGTAAATTTTATCAAAAAATTTTGACGGCTGCAAATGCGCGCAATTGACAAAGGGCGGGCAAACGAATATAATACATAGCTGAAAGGAGATTTTATCTATGGAATACGAATACAAACGCAAAAATTTCTACAAGGAAGCGGACGAAAAGCAGCTTGCCGCGATAAGCGAATACGCGGAAGGGTACAAGAGCTTTCTGTTTGCCTCCAAGACGGAGCGGGGGGCTTCCGCCACGGCGGAAAAACTCGCAAAAGAGAGGGGGTATAAGCCCTATACATTCGGCGATAAGATAAAGGCGGGGGATAAACTCTACTTCATCAACCGCGAAAAGAACATATTTCTTATCAGGGTGGGCAGCGAGGACGTCTCCCGTCGCGGCATAAAGATAATGGCGGCGCACGTCGACAGCCCCCGCCTCGATTTGAAGCCCAATCCCGTGTTCGAGGACGGCAACCTCGCGTTCTTCAAGACGCACTACTACGGCGGGATAAAGAAATATCAGTGGACTACGATTCCCCTCGCGCTGCACGGCGTCGTCGTCCTGCCCGGCGGCAAGAAAAAGACCGTCTGCGTGGGCGAGGAGGAGAGCGACCCCATTTTCTACATATCCGACTTGTTGCCCCACCTTTCGCAGGAGCAGAACACCAAGCCCCTCGGCTCGGCGATACCCGCGGAAAATTTAAACGCGATAGTCGCGGCTATCCCCGAAAAGGGCGACGAGGAAAAGGCGGTCAAGGCGGCGATATTGAAGTTATTGCACGCGAAGTACGGTATAGAGGAGATTGACTTCCAGACGAGCGAACTTTGCTTCGTCCCCGCGGGCAAGCCCAAGGACGTCGGGTTCGACAGGGCGCTCATTTCCGCGTACGGGCACGACGACAAAGTGTGCGCTTATCCCGAAATGACGGCGCTGTTCGACTGCGACAGCAAGGACACGATAATGGCGGTGTTCGCGGACAAGGAAGAGACGGGCAGCGACGGCGTGACGGGCATGCAGTCGCGCGTTATCCTCGACCTTATCGACAGCATATCCCGCGGGCTGGGCGCAGATCCCATTTTGGTAAGGTACAACAGCAAGTGCGTCTCGGCGGACGTCACCGCGGCTTACGACCCCGCTTATGCGGACGTCTACGAAAAGCGCAACGCGTCGTATATCAACTGCGGAGCTTCGCTCACCAAATACCACGGCGCGCGCGGAAAATCTTCCACGAACGACGCCTCGGCGGAAATGGTGGGATACCTGCGCGACGCGTTCGATAAGGCGGGCGTTATCTGGCAGACGGGTGAGCTCGGCAAGATAGACATCGGCGGGGGCGGCACTGTCGCCAAGTTTATCGCCAACCTCGGCATAGACACCTGCGACATGGGCGTTCCCGTGCTCTCCATGCACGCCCCTTACGAGGTGATTTCCAAGGCGGACCTCTATTCCATGCATCTCGCAATGATAGCCTTCTGCGAGGCGTAAAAACAAGAAAAAATCAAGTAAAATCAAAGCGGCGCGCTTTTCGGAAAAGCGCGCCGCTTTTAAAGTGAAAATTTTGATTGATAGCCATATATCATGCGGTTAAACGCATAAATCACGGAAAAAATCAAGGCGGTTATCCGCCGAAAACAGCCTTTATTATCAAGCCGAACACGAACGTCGCCACCGCGCCGACGAACGCCAGAAATATCCTGAACATAACGTCGCGCTGCCGCTGTTTCGCGCTGCGCTTGTACGCCATTCCGTTTTCTTTCAGGGAGATGACGTACATCTTCTCGCCCTTGCGCACCGAGGTTATGACGTCGAGGTAGCCGTCCAGCCTGAGCGCGTTGAGCGCGTCGTCTATCCGCTCGGCGTTGTACTTTCTGCCGACGGGCAGGATACTCATTATGTCGATAGGCGAAACGAGGCAGCCGTCAGTGCCGTCGCAGAGGGAATACACCGCGCTCATCACGTCGTTTTCGTAGCGGTTAAGCATAGATAGCCACCGCCCCCAAAACGGCGCACAGCCCGCCTATCAACCCGCCAAAAAAGGAACACGCCGCGTAAATAAGCCACAGCCGTTTGGGCGTTTTTTCCTCCTGCGGGAGGGGCTGAACGGCGACGTCTTCCGCCTTTGCCTCGGGCTCGAACGGGCGCAGGAAGGAGAGGCAGAACGCAGACCCGCGCGCGTAGCGCAGGTCGATGTAACCCCCGTCATTGAGTTTTTTCATCGCGGCTTCCAGCGTTTCCCTGTCGCGGCTGTCCTCGGGCAGGACGTCGAGAAGTTCGTCGCGGTAGAACACGGCGTAAACGCCCGCCGCCTCGCTCAGCTTAGCCGAAAGCGCGCTGCAAATTTCTTCCATTCACAATAATAATGGAGCAATTTGCCCGCAAATATTCACTTTCCGCCCCAATTTGCCGACAAAATACCCGCCGCGCTTAACAAAACGGGCGGGCAGATGTCATTTTTTAAGAATTTTTCCCAGCGTGGAAATTTCGCCTTGCGGGAAGGTTTATTTCGACGCCACCGAAACTCCCCATATGACTATCGCGAGGGCGGCTATCATTACCGCGTAGCAGGCGACGCGCAGCACCTTTATCCATATGAAGTCATACTTCCTCTTTTGCGCGTTTAAAAAGGTAGCGCATATGAGCTGTGAGATCATGCTCGCGAACAGCAGGTGCACGCCCGCGCCCTTTATGAAAAAGGAGATCGCAAACAGTATCGCGCCCGCGACAAAGCCGCCTGCCGCGACCAAGAAAAACGTGTAATTTTTCTGTTTGGGCTCGCTTTCGCTCTCCGCGTTTTCGCCCTGCGGCTTCTTTCCGCCGTTCAAATAATCATTGCTCATCTGTCCTTGCCTCCGTGTGTTTGTCGGGCGTCACTATAATGGTCTTGAAATCGGTGTAGGTCGCAAACCCGAGCGGCGCGCCGCTTGGTCTCTTTACGTGTTTTTTCAAGGTGAAATCCACCTGCACTTTGTCCTTCTGCCTCGCCGCCGAATAGTACGCGCAAATCTCCGCCGCCGCCTTTATCACCCCGTCGGGCACGCTCTGCCCGCGGGCGAGTATGCCGACGTGCGAGGAGTGGAATGTCTTTACGTGCAGCCATATATCGCCCTCGCCCAGCCCCTTTGTAAGCCTGTCGTTCTGTATGTTGTTGCGCCCGCAGACGATGGCAAAGCCGTCCGCTTCGTACGTGCGGTAGGGCTTTTCTTCCGCCTTGCCCTTTTTGTCCTTGCCTGGGCGGGGCGTATCTTCTATCAGAGAAAGGGAAATAAGTTCCTGCCTTATCCCGTGCAGATCGTCCGCGTTTTCCGCGGCTTTCAGGCTCTCTTCTATCGTGGTGAGATAATCGAGCTTTCCCTCGGTTTCCGCCCTGCGCACCGTAAGATTTTCCGCCGTCCTTTTGAGCTTGGCGTATTTTTTGTAGTAGCGCTGCGCGTTCTGCGAGGGGGTGAGCCTTTCGTCCAATTTTATCGTTATTTCGCCGCCCGCCTCGTCGTAGTAATTTATCGCTTTTAGCTCCCGCTGACCGCGTTGAACGGCATATATGTTGGCGGTAATCAGTTCTCCCGCGAGTTTGACGTCCTCAATCTTTTCGCACTCCGCGAGTTTTTCGCGTATCTGCGCGAGGTTCTTTTCGCACTTCTTCATAGCGCTTTCGAGGGCGGAGGTCAACCTGCGCTTGCCGTCGGCAAACGCCTTCGCGCCGAGGGCGTAATCGTAGTATGCCGCCTGCGCTCCGAGCAGCGTGGGGAAGAGCTTTTTGTCGCCCTCGACGCTGCGCGCTTTGAAGTCTGTCGGTACGCCCGAACGATATGTTATGCAGGGGGAGAGCTCGTCGGATAAGACGTAGTCGTAAACGTCTTTCGCCGTCACACTGCCGCCGTAGAAATCGGCTATCTCGCGCGCGGTCACGTAGGCGAGCCCCGCGACCCTCTCGCTCAAAAACGCCGCGACGTCCCCGCTCCGCGCCCGTCCGTCTTCCCCGAACGCCCCCGAAAAAAGTTCTTGCAGCTCTTTTAGGGAAGTGGGGTCGGCTTTGTCCTGCTTTTCGGGCAGAACGTACTTCGCGCCCGTAAGCGTTATGCGCTTCGCGTTTTCTATGGAGGCGGTTTTCAGCGCGCCCACTATCGCGCCCTCTTTCGTCAGTATGGCGTTGGAGTACTTGCCCATGATTTCAAGATACAGCCGCATTTTGCAGTCGGAAAATTCCGAAAAGCAGAGGAAATCGAAGTAAATCACCCTCTCGAAGCCCACCTGCCCGATATCGCAAATTTCGGCGTTTTGAAGGTGCTTTCTCAGCAGCATGCAGAAATTCGGGGCTGCTTTGGGGTTTTCTTCCGCCCGCTTTTCGCCGACGCTTATACGGCAAAATCCCGCGGAAAGCCCTATATCGAGTTTAACCGTGCCGCAATGCGTGTATATTAAAAGGGAGAGGCAGTCTTTTTCGGGTTGGTTTATGCGGGAGATCTTCCCCCCGACAAGCAGTTCGCGCAATTCCCTATTCAGTTTTCTCAAAGTATATGCGTCCTGAGGCATAAGCAAACACCCTAAGCGGATAGCCGACGTGCGGTTTTATTTCATTGTACAACAAAAAAAATAAAAAGTAAATTGATAACGGTCGCAAAAAACGCTTTTCAAAACCGAAGTATTGTGTTAAAATATAACCCGTATAAATAAAAGCTACATTTTATCAGGAGTCAAGCAATGAAATACACTTATGCAGCAGCTGAAAAAAGCACGGTGAAACTCACCATAGAATTTACGGGCGAAGAATGGAAGAGCGCTATCGACAAAGCGTACGCGAATACGCGCGGCAAATACTCCGTGCCCGGGTTCAGAAAGGGCAAAGCGCCCAAGCCCGTCATCGAAAATTATTACGGCAAGGGCGTGTTCTTCGACGAGGCGTTCAACGTGCTGTATTCCGAGCATTATCCCCAGATTATCGAAAAGGAAAAGGACAACTTCACGGTTGTCGGCGCGCCCGAACTTTCGGTTGAGGATCTGACGGACGAAAAAGTCGTCCTCGTTGCGTCCGTGCCCGTCAAGCCCGAAGTCAAGATAGCTTCCTACAAGGGTTTAGAAATCAAAAAGTTTGAATATAATGTAACCGACGACGACGTCAAGACGGAAGTCGAAAAAATTCTTTTGAGGGAAGCTAAGGATATAGACGTCACCGACCGTCCCTGCAAGAACGGCGATACGGTAAATATAGACTTCTCCGGCTCGGTGGACGGCGAAAAGTTCGCGGGCGGCACGGCGGAAGGATACGATCTGACGCTCGGCAGCGGCGCGTTCATCCCCGGATTCGAATCGCAGGTAGAGGGCATGAAGATAGGCGAACAGCGCAGCATAACCGTGCATTTCCCCGCCGACTATCAGGCGGACAACCTCAGGGATAAGGACGCGGCGTTCGACGTGAAGCTCAACTCCGTAAAGGGCAAGCAGCTTCCCGAGCTCACCGACGAATACGTCAAAAAGCACGCGGGCAGCGAGACTGTCGCCGACTACACCGAAAAGGTGAAGGCAAGGCTGGAAAAGCAGGCGGCGGACAGGAGCAGAGACGAAACGGAAAACTCCATAATCTCCGAAATATGCAAGGGCGCCGAGTGCGAAATCCCCCAAGCCATGATAGAAAACGAGATAGACTCCATGGTGCAGAACTTCTCATACAGGCTCATGTATCAGGGGCTCAAACTCGAAGATTACATCAAATATATGGGGCAGACGATGGAGCAGTTCCGCGCACAGTTTGCCGAACAGGCGTCCTCGCGAGTGCTCTCGCAGCTCGTGATCGAGAAGATAATAAAAGACGAAAATATCACCGCTACGCAGGAAGAAATCGACGAAAAGATTGCCGCGCAGGCGGCGGAAGTCGAAAAGACGGCGGAAGAATACAAAAAGACTATCGACCCCCGTCAGGTGGAATATATATCCAACGATATAGTCATCACCAAGCTCTTCGAGTTCCTCTCCGCAAACAACAATCTCGTCAAATAATTTATCTGATTTCATTCGGGCGGCTTTACTTTAAAAGGGTTTTGCCGCCTTAAAATTTATTTTTCGCGCCGCGGGGAAGCGGCAAAGGAGCAAAATATGGAAAACGAAAAGAATGCGCTTATACCTTATATCGTGGAGCAGACGGCGCGCGGCGAAAGGTCGTTCGACATCTATTCCCGCCTGCTCGAAGACAGGATAGTGTTTCTGAGCGGGGAGATTGACGACGCCGTCGCTAACACCGTGGTCGCGCAGCTCATTTACCTCGAAGCGAAAGACCCTTCAAAGGACATCAACTTGTATATCAACAGCCCCGGCGGCTCGGTGAGCGCGGGCTTCGCCATTTACGACACGATGAACTACATCAAGTGCGACGTGTCCACGATCTGCATAGGCATGGCGGCTTCTATGGGCGCGTTCATACTTTCGAGCGGGGCGAAGGGCAAGAGGTTCGCCCTTCCCAACAGCGAAATTATGATCCATCAGCCCCTCGGCGGCGCGCAGGGTCAGGCGAGCGATATTAAGATTGCCGCGGACCATATCTTGAAGACGAGGCAAAAGCTCAACAAGATACTCGCGGCGAACAGCGGCAGACCGCTGGAACAGATAGAGAGGGATACGGACAGGGATAATTACCTCTCCGCGCAGGAAGCACTCGATTACGGGCTCATCGACAAGGTGTTCGTCAAGAGATAACCGCCCCTTTACCCGTTTGAATATCGTCCGCGTTGGCAATAATGGCGGCATGACGTATGGCGGGGCTTTTATGCCTCGCAAAGGAGTTGTGAATGAAAGAAAACAATAAATACTGTTCTTTCTGCGGCAAACCCGAGGACTTGGTCAAAAGACTTATCGCGGGGCAGAACGGGGCGTATATATGCGACGAATGCGTCGATATATGCTCGGATATGCTCAAAGACGCGGAAGACAGCGGTGCGCAAGAGCCCGTGCCTTTGAAAAAGCCTTCGGAGATAAAGGAAGAACTCGATAAATATATCGTCGGGCAGGAAGAGGCGAAAAAGGTGCTCTCCGTGGCGGTGTACAACCACTACAAGCGCATCAACAATTTGGGCAAGACGGACGACGGGCTGGAAGATGTCGAGATAGAGAAGAGCAATATCCTCCTTCTCGGACCTACGGGCTGCGGCAAGACGTTGCTCGCGCGCACGCTCGCGAGAATTCTGAACGTGCCCTTCGCCACCACCGACGCCACCACGCTGACGGAAGCGGGATACGTGGGCGAGGACGTCGAAAATATCCTCTTGAAACTCATACAGAACGCGGACTACAACGTGGAACGCGCCCAAAGGGGAATAATATATATCGACGAGATAGACAAGATAGCGCGCAAGGGGGAGAACGTCTCCATAACGCGCGACGTCTCTGGCGAGGGCGTGCAGCAGGCGCTTTTGAAAATTATAGAGAGCACCGTCGCAAACGTTCCGCCGCAGGGCGGCAGAAAGCACCCCCAACAGGAGTGCCTGAGGATTGACACCACCAACATTCTGTTCATATGCGGGGGCGCGTTCGTCGGGCTCGACAAGATAGTGCAGGCGCGCAAAGACACGTCCTCTCTCGGCTTCGGCGGGGACGTCAAATCGGAAGAAAACGACGTATATAAGGCGTTGGAGGACGTCAAACCGCAGGATCTGACAAAGTTCGGGCTGATACCCGAATTCGTCGGGAGAGTGCCGATAGTGGTCGCGCTTCATCCCCTCGACGAGGACGCCCTCGTCAACATTCTGACGACGCCGAGGAACGCGATAATAAAGCAATATCAAAAGCTCATTTCAATGGACGGCGTAAAGCTCACCGTACGCGAGGACGCCGTGCGGGAGATAGCAAAGACCGCCATCAAGCTGAAAACGGGCGCGAGGGGGCTGCGCACGATAATAGAAGGGTTCATGACTTCCGTCATGTACAAGATACCCTCCGACGCGAACGTCGAGGAAGTTATCGTCACGGATAAGTGCATAACCGACCGCGCCGAGCCTCAGATAATATATAAAAAGAGCGCGTGACTTTTCGCGCACGTTTTGACATAACACGGGGGAACGCGGAGCGTTCCCGTTTGTCGTTTTACCGTCTCCCCGCCTAAAATATAAGCGCGGGGAAGAGGAGAAGATTATGGAAGATGAAAAATATCTGCCTTTGATAGCGCTGCGCGGCAGAGTGGTCTTGCCAGAAACGGAGATGATATTCGACGTCGGCAGGAAAGCCACTCTCGTCGCCATAAAGACCGCGAATTTCCGCGATTGCCCCGTCATAGCCGTCGCCCAACGCGACGAAAAGCAGGAGGAAGTCACCAAAGACGACCTCTTCAACGTGGGCACGGTGTTTTCCATAGACAGGATAACCAACCTGCCGGGCAACCGCATAAGGGTGTGCGGCAAGGGGCTTTACCGCGTAAAGATAAAGGAGATTCAGTACGAGGACAACTGCTTTCAGGCGTTTGTCACGCGCTATCCATGCGTCGCGGGCGATACCAATTTGGAAGAGGCATACTTCCGCACCTGCAAGTACGCAATCTCCGATTTAGTCTCCTCGACGGGCTCGCGCGTGTTCACGGAGGACGTCGCGAAAAACTTGCTCGGCATGGGCGAAAAGGAGCAGTTTATTTTCGGCACGGCGAACGCCATGCACCTTTCATACGAAAAGCGGCAGAAAATTCTGGAAGCGGACAAGCTCTCCGATAAATTCGACCTTTTGTATATTTACCTCAACGAGGAGCTTGAAATCTCCCGCCTCGAAAAGAAGATAAACGCCACCGTAAAGCACAATATAGAGGAAGGGCAGAAGAACTTCTATCTGCGGGAACAGCTCAAAGCCATTCATTCGGAGCTGGGCGACGACGAGGAAGAAAAGACCGAGTTGGAGCAGAAAATTTTGGACAAGCACCTGCCCGAGGAGGTCGAAGAAAAGGCGCTCAAAGAGCTTTCGCGCATGTCGCGCATGCAGACGTCCTCTCCCGACTACAACGTCTTGCGCGGCTACCTCGATTGGATATTGGACTTGGAGTGGAGCAAGCAGACAAAGGACACCGAAAAGCTCGCCGACGCGGTCAAGGTGTTGGACGACGACCACTACGGTCTGGAAAAGATAAAAAAGAGAATTACCGAATACCTCGCCGTGTTGCAGCTCACGGGCGGGCTCAACGCGCCCATACTGTGCTTTGTAGGTCCCCCGGGAGTGGGCAAGACGTCGATAGCTTCTTCTATCGCCCGCGCCCTCGGCAGGAACTTCGTGAGAATGAGCCTCGGCGGCGTGCGGGACGAATCGGAGATACGCGGGCACAGAAAGACTTATGTCGGCGCGATGCCCGGCAGGATAATTTCCGCGATAAAGAACGCGGGCTGCATAAACCCCGTGTTTTTGCTCGACGAGGTGGATAAACTCTCCTCTGACATGATACACGGCGACCCGTCGAGCGCGCTTCTGGAAGTGCTCGACCCCGCGCAGAATTCCACCTTCCGCGACAGATATCTCGAAGTCCCTTACGACCTTTCCAAGGTGCTGTTCATAACGACGGCGAACGACCTTTCCACCATTCCGCCCGCGCTGCGCGACAGAATGGAGATAATAGAAATTTCTGGCTATACCCCCGAAGAAAAGAGGGAGATAGCCAAGCGCTACCTCGTTCCCAAAAAGATTGCGGCGAACGGGCTTTCCGAGGGGGATATCGAGTTTACCGACGAAGGGCTCGACGCGCTCACGGAAGGCTACACGCGCGAGGCGGGCGTGCGCAACCTCGAAAGGGAGATAGACGCGCTTTGCCGCAAAGTCGCGGTGCGCAAGGCGGAAGGCGGGGAATTCAAAACGAAGATAACCCCCGAAGTTTTGGGCGGGCTGCTCGGTGCGGCGAAGTACGAGCGCGGCGACGAAATGCCCAAAGAAAATTTGGTGGGCGCGGCTACGGGGCTCGCGTGGACGGCGGTCGGCGGGACTACGCTTACGATAGAAGTTTCCGCAATGCAGGGCAAAGGCGAAGTGTTGCTCACGGGCAAGCTCGGCGACGTCATGCAGGAAAGCGCCCGCGCCGCGATAAGCTATATCCGCTCCAACGCGGAGGCGTACGGGCTGGACAAAGAGGTGTTCAACAATACCGACATCCACGTGCACGTGCCCGAGGGCGCGACGCCCAAAGACGGACCGAGCGCGGGCATAACCATGGCGACGGCGATACTTTCCGCATTCACCAAAAAGCCCGTGAGAAGAGACGTGGCGATGACGGGAGAAATAACCCTGCGCGGGCGCGTGCTGCCGATAGGCGGGCTGAAAGAAAAATCGCTCGCGGCGTACAGGATAGGCGTGCACGACGTGATAATTCCCCGCGACAACGTGAAGGACTTGGAAGAAGTGCCCGAAGTCGTCAAAGAGAGCGTGAACTTTATCCCCGTGGAAAACGTCGGCGACGTGTTCAAAAACGCGATAATCGGCATATAGTTAGGGGTCTATCGCAAAAATATTTGAAATTATGCTTAAAATCACGGACGCAAAATTCTTGACGAGCGCGGCGGACAAGTCGCAGTTTCTGAGCGGCGATAAGCCTATTATCGCGGTGTGCGGCAAGTCAAACGTTGGGAAAAGCTCGTTTATAAATATGCTCGCGGGCAACAAAAAGCTCGCAAAGACGTCGCAGACGCCCGGGCGCACGCGACTTGTGAACTACTTCGATTTCGGCAAATTCATTCTCGCCGACCTGCCGGGCTACGGCTACGCGCGGGTGAGCAAAGCCGAAAAGGCGAAGTGGGCGCGTCTTTTGGACGATTTCTTCGCGGATAAGCGTAAAATAGCGCACGTCTTTGCGCTGTGCGACATTCGCCACGAACCCACGGCGGACGATCTGACGATGATAAATTATTTGTACGCGCGCATCATTCCGTTTACCGTCGTCGCGACGAAAGCCGACAAGCTCTCCCGCGCGCAGGCGGACAGGTCGCTCAATCTCATAGCCGCGGCGTTCAAGTGCGGCAAGGGCGACATCATAGCCGTATCCGCGCAGAGCAGACAGGGGCTCGGCGACGTGCTCGCGGTTGCGGAAAATATCCTCGGCGGCGATTGATTGCCACATATCACGCGGTCAACGCGGAAAAACGCCGTTTAAACGCGGCTTGTTCCCGCGGTTAAAGTTTGTCTTATGTGCGGCGGCGCGGAGATAAAAGCACGGCGGAAAGTTTAAACCAAGCTCGGAAAGTTCGGATAAAACCGCGGCTGAAAGTTGAAATAAAAGCGCGGCGGAAATCGACCTAAATAAAAAACGCGCGCATTTTTGCGCGGGCGGTGAAACATGTATTACCTCGGAATAGACGTCGGCGGCACGACGATAAAGGGAATTATAATTGACGGAAGCGGGAAGATTTCCGCTGAGGACAGGACGGAGACCAAGGCGGGCGGAGAAGCAGTTGCGAAAGGAATTGCCTCTCTCGTCGGCAAACTGTTGAAAAAGCTCAATCTATCCGCGGGCGACGTCGCGGGCGTAGGAATCGGCTGCCCGGGCGTCATCGACAGCGCGCGCGGCAGAGTGGTGTTTGCGGGAAACCTCGGCATAAACGACTACCCGCTTGCGCAAGAGGTCGCCTGCCTTACGGGAATGAAGATAAAGCTCACCAACGACGCTAACGCCGCGGCTCTCGGCGAGGCTAAGTTCGGCGCGGGCAGCGCGTACGGCGACAGCATATTCGTCACTCTGGGCACGGGCGTCGGCGGCGGAATAATCATAGGCGGAAAGCTGTTCGAAGGCGGCTCTTCCGCGGGCACGGAAATAGGGCATATGGTCATCGTCGAGGGCGGCAAAAGCTGCACTTGCGGGCGCAGGGGCTGTTGGGAGGCGTACGCTTCCGCCACCGCGCTCATCGAGGCGACGAAAGAGGCTATGTTAAGCGATAAAAACAGCGCAATGTGGGAGTGCGGAGGTCTTGAAAAGGTCACGGGCGAGACTCCCTTTATTTATTGCGGGCGCGACGGTTCGGCGCGGCGCGTAGTGGACGAATATATCGGTCACCTCGCGTGCGGGATAGTCAACCTCGCGAATATTTTCCGCCCCGAAGCGATAATACTCGGTGGCGGCGTGAGCGCGCAGGGGGAAAGGCTGAACGCCCCGCTCAGGGAAATTCTCTCGCGGGAGATAATGGGCGGCACGGGCTATGCGCCCGTAAAGATAGTCACGGCGACCCTCGGTTCGCGTGCGGGCGCGTTCGGCGCGGCGGCGCTTTTCATGGCGGAAAATTAAATGACAACAACACGGTCGGACGGGGAAACGGCGCGATAAAAGGCTAGACTTCCACCGCGGCAAAATAAGAATATTTCCGTGCAAAATAAAAGAATATTTCCTCGGCAAACCGAATAATATTTCACGCGGCAAATGAAAATTTTTGCGACAACGGGGCAGTCGTAAATTTGCTAAAAGCAGATTTCAACGGCATATATGCGGCGGTCTAATTGAAATAAGAGCTGATATTTTGCGGCGGGCGTGTGGTTGTCAAACTGAAATAAAAGAGAAATTGCAACGCTATTTTAATTGAAGAAGAAAATAAATATAAAGGAGATATTTATGGAAAAATCAACTTTGGAACTTGTGAAAAAGTGCGTTGCCGAGTGTATCGGCACAATGGTGCTCGTGGTGTTCGGCTGCGGAGTGGCGGTAGCTACGGGTTGTGTGGGCAATGCGGGCATAGTGGCGACGGCGCTTGCGTTCGGGCTCGTCATAGTGGCTATGGCGTATTCGATAGGCAACGTGTCGGGCTGCCATATCAACCCCGCCGTGTCGTTCGCTATGCTCATCAACAAGAAGATGAGCGTGAAGGAATTCTTCTGCTATGTGGCGAGCCAGATAATCGGCGCGCTCGTCGGCGCGGCGATAGTGGGGCTGTTCTTCCACGGCTTTGCAAACCTCGGCGGCAACGCAGTGCAGGATACCTTGGTGCAGACTTACGGAAACGGCGGCTCGCTTGTCGTCGCTCTGCTGGTGGAAATCGTGCTCACGTTTGCGTTCGTCCTTGCCATTTTGGGAGTGACTTCCCGCACGGACAACAAGGCGGTCACGGGCATTGTCATAGGGCTTTCCCTGACGCTCGTGCACCTCTTGGGCATACGCTTAACCGGCACTTCCGTAAACCCCGCCCGCTCGATAGGACCTGCGCTCTTGCAGATGATAGGCGGCGATTTTACGGCGATTTCCCAGATATGGATATTCATTTTGGGACCTCTTGCAGGCGCGGCGCTGGCAGCTGTTTTGTATAATTTCATCGACTCCAAAAAAGCTGAAAAGACCGACGAAAGCGAGCAGTCCGATACATAATAAACGGCATATATTACGGGGTGAAATAACGGGCTTAAAAGTCGGTACGGCATTGTGAATAGATGTCGGACAGATGTCCGATAGATGGCTGACTATGGCTGACCGAAATGCGTTTTAAGACGATTTCAACCTAAACATTACATAAACAAAAGGGCTTCCGTGCGAATACGGAAGCCCTCGCTTTATAGTATCGTTTTTTACTTGTACTTACTTGGTCATAGCCTCTTGGACGGCAACCGCAACGGCGACCGTCGCGCCTACCATAGGGTTGTTGCCCATGCCGATAAGACCCATCATTTCAACGTGGGCGGGAACGGAGGAAGAGCCCGCGAACTGCGCGTCGGAGTGCATTCTTCCCATCGTATCGGTCATGCCGTAGCTGGAAGGACCTGCCGCCATGTTG
>CANREX010000013.1 GCA_947629735.1 uncultured Clostridia bacterium | reverse complement strand
TTTTTACGCTGTCGTATATGGGGAAGGTCGCCGCGACAACCCTGTCCCGCGGAATTATCTTGCGGGGAGTGGCGTATTTCCTGCTTATATACAGCCCGAGGTCTTTTTCGAAGTTCAAGTGAGACAGAGGGGCTTTGCTGTTGCTTTCAAACGCGTAAATGGCGGGGTGGAGGGTGCAGTCGAGCGCGTAGTGAGTGGCAAACCCCGCGCAGTAGCTCATGTTGCCGCCCATAAGGATTTCAAACAGCTCTATCGGGGGCAGCGCGTGCATTTTTCTGCCGGGGTTGGTCTTTTTCGCGCTTAGTTTATAAGCAAAGAACACGTCGCCGCCCTGCGCGCCCAGCCTGTAAAGGTCGTGATCGCGTATCGCGTTTGCGTGTTCCCTGTCTAATTTTTCGTAAATTTTATCCGCGCATATGGAATGGGAAAAATAATCGGGCATATCATAAGTTTTCCCGTTTTCCGTAAAATAAATACTGCTGAACGTATCCCGAATATTCCCCGAAGAGGGAAGTGAAGTATTCGTTTATCTTTTTCCTGCTTTTCTCCGTTCCGTGGAAGTCCTCTCTATATATCTTTTCTATCCACGTGTCAACGGGGAAGGAAGCCGCCTTCCCGTAGCCGAACAGACAGACGCAGTCCGCAACCTTGTCCCCTACGCCCTTGTAGCTTAAAAGTTCCCTCTTTAATTGAACGACGTCCAACCCGTCGAGGCGCGCAAGCCCCTCGCTCGCGACGCGTTTCGCCGTCTCGGCTATGAACACGTCCCTGTACCCCGCCCCGAGGGAGCGGAAGTAGGGGGCGTCCTTTTTGCAAAGCGCGGTGGCGGAGGGAAAGGTGAAATAGCTCTTCCCCATGAACTCGGCTTTTTCGCCCAGCCCCTCGCATATCCGCGAAATTATGCCCTTTATGCGCGGAATGTTGTTGTTCTGGGAGATTATAAAGGAAAAGAGCGTTTCTTCCCTGTCCTGATTCAAAAGCCTTAGCCCTTTTCCCGCCTCGCAGGCGTGGCAAAGCGCGGGGATATCGAACGACTTCACCTTTTCGCAAATCTGCCCATAGTCCCTGCCGAGGTCGAAAAAGTTATAAAAATATTCGGGGAAATCGCTCTCTATAACCGTTTTCACGCCGTCGGAGCGCACATAGCACGCCTTGTCGCGGCTGAAAACCAAATAGCCCTGTCCGAATTTTTCAAAGCGGAAAATCTGACCGCATTCAAGCACGTCTTTCGGGTTGAAATATGTCGCGTCATAGTCTATTCTTTGCATAAATACAGCCTCTTTTCAGACTGTATTTTATCATATGCGCATATGTTAAGTCAACTTAAAGAAATCAAAACCCGCCCGCCCATATTTGCAGCCGTATTTTTGTTGACTTCCCCGCCGCCGAGTCCCAAACCCCAACCCGCCGCCGCAAGGACAACCCCGCCGCTAACCCCCAAGCTCAAACCGCTAAATCACTCCGAATTTCCGCCGCAAGCCCGTTCATTTTCCGCATATTTATATAGCTTAAAAAGCGCGGGAAGATGTCAAGTATTTTATGAAAAATTTTTCTCATAATAATTTTATGAATTACGCACTCAAAGAGAGGATAGCCGAAGTCAAGGGGCAGCTGACCTCGCAGGATATTCTCGTTTTCGAATTCGATTCGCTTGCGGGCAAGAAGTTCGCCTGTATCTACGCCGACGGCATAGTCGATAAAAATCTCATCGGCGAGCTCATCGCAAAGCCGCTGCGCGCGGCTAGGGAGGAGGACGGCGCGCAGGAGATAAAAAAACTGCTCGCCGCGCCCGAGGTGGAGGACGGCAAGGACATAAAGGGCTGTATCAAGTCAATCTCCGACGGCAACGCCGCGCTGTTTATAGACGGCGAGGAGGACTTCTTCATAGTCGGCGTCAAAAACCCGCCCGGAAGAGCCGTCGCCGAGCCCCCCACGCAGATAGCCGTAAAAGGTCCGCGCGAGGGCTTCACGGAAGATATCAAGGTCAATTTAGGGCTCGTGCGGAAGCGCATCAAGACCAAAAATTTGCAAATAAAGACAACAACGGTGGGTAAACAGAGCGAAACCGCCGTCGCCATCTGCTATATCGAGGGCGTGTGCCGCAAGGGACTGCCCGAAAAAATCGAAAAGCAGATAAAATCGAAAGAGATAGACATCGTCCCCGATTCTTCCTACATTTCGGGCTTTATCGCCCGCCGCCCGCGTTCCCTATTCAAGCGCAACGCCACCGCGGAAAAGCCGGATATCTTCTGCGCCAAGCTGTGCGAGGGCAGGGTGGGGATAATTTCGGACGGCTCTCCGATAGCTATAACCGTTCCGTACACGCTGACGGAAGATTTCCAGACGGCGGAAGATTACTACACGGTGAGCTACCGCGCGACCATTCTGCGCGTGCTGCGCCTGACCGCCGTGTTAATCGGCATTTTGCTCCCCGCGATATACGTTTGCGCACAGCTCTTCAAGATACAGCTCATTCCCGCGAAACTGCTCTTTAAGATAGCGAGTTCTGTCGCGGGCATACCGCTTTCCCCCAGCGTTGAGATATTTTTCGCGCTGTTCGTGCTCGAAGTGCTCAACGAAGCCTCTATAAGAATGCCCAAATACGTGGGTCTCGCGCTGTCTGTCGTGGGCGCGCTCGTGCTGGGAGATACGGCGGTAAAGGCGGGGATAATCTCCACGCCGGCGGTCATCATAATAGCCTTTTCGGCTATATGCCTATACACCGTGCCCGACTTCGTGGAGACGTCCACAACGCTCCGCCTTGTGTTCCTGATTTTAGCGGGTTCGATAGGCACTTTCGGCGTGGTGCTCGCCGCGGCGTTTACGATGTGCTATCTCGTCACGGAACAATCCTACGGCGCGCCGCTGCTCTCGCCGTACGCTCCGCTCGTCGCAAAGGACATGCGCGACGCGCTTTACAAGAGCAACATGGGCGCGCTGAACACCCGCCCCAAGGTCATGAAAACCAAAAATAAAGTAAGGTTGAAGGAAAATGGACGATAAAATTTCGGTAAGGCAGATATGCTTTATACTCTTTGCGTACAACGCGGCGAACAAAATGCTGTTATATCCGTCGTTCGCGGCGAACGCGGCGGGCAACGCCCTCGCCTTTCCCGTGCTGTTCGACGTGCTGTTGCAGGCGGTCATCATATGGTCGGTGGCGTTTCTGTCGTCGCGGACGGATAAATCGTTTTTCGGCTTGATGGAAGATACTTTCGGCACTGTAGCGGCAAAAATAGTCTACGCGCTGTTCGCGCTGTACTTCCTGCTTTCCGCGATAATACCCATAAACGAACAGCAACTCCTCGTGCACGATTCCTTTTACGATACCCTTCCGTCGTTGTGGATATTTCTGCCCTTTTTCATATTCGCCGTGTACGCGGGGGTGAAGTCGCTCACAAACGTCGGCCGGTGCGCCGACCTGTGCCTGCCGATATTTATCTTCTGCGCGTTCGGGTTTATCGCTATGGGCGCGGCAGGCGCGAATTTCAATAATCTGCTGCCCGTTTTAAAACAGCCCTTTTCAAAGGTGGCGGGGCTCAGCCTCGGCTCGCTTTACCGCTTTTCGGAGAGCGCGCTCTTGTTGATTTTTATGGGGCATTACAAATATAAGAAGGGCGACGCGGCGAAAATGACCTTATCGTATATCGCGGGCGGGCTTACGGTGGCGGCGTTCATGACTATCTTTTACTGCGTCTACGGCAGTCTCACGCCGACCCGCTCGTTCGCGCTGAGCAACATATCCGTGTTCTTCCCTACGATAAGCTATGTGGGCAGGATTGACCTCTTCCTGCTCTACGCGTTCGATATTGTCGCGCTTTTTGCCGCCGTGCTGAACGTGCAGGCGTTCGTGCACTGCCTGTGCAAGGCGTTCGGCAAGAATTTCAGGATAATCTATTCGCTTGCGGCAAACGTTTCCTTGATAGCGATAATGTTTGCCGTGAACAACAACTTTATCGCGTTGCAGCAGGCGGCGGCAAAGTGGTTCTGGATACCCGCCGCCGTGTTCGCCTATCTCATTCCGCTGCTCGCGTGGGTGCTCAGGAGAAAGCCGAGATGAAAAGGGAGTACTTGAAGAGGTTTTTAAGCATACTTTACGCCATAATTCTGGCGGTGCTCACCGTGCTGTTTTTCACAAACGACTTCGGACTCGTGGACCTCAGAAAGACGGCGGTCGTAATAGGCGTGGGACTTGACATCGAGGACGGGGAAGTCACATTGACCGCCCAGCTCGCCGTCCCCAAACCCGCGGAAAACGGCGAAAACACTGATTTCAACGTGGTCACGGGCAAGGGCGCGACGGTTGCCGCGGCGCTGAACGAGGTCAACGTAAAGACGGGCTTTTACCCCAAACTCGTGTTCTGCAAGCTCATTCTCCTCGGCGAAAGCTGTTTTGAAGAGGACGTCACCAAGCTGCTCGATTATTTCTACCGCAACGAATACACGGGACTGACGCTTCTTCTCGCCTCGTGCGAGGGCTCGGCAAAGGAGCTCGTCTCCCAAAAATTCCCCTGCGGCAATTCCGCGACGGACGTCATTGAAAAATTGCTCTCTTCTGAGGCAAAGGCTTCGGGCAACGTCAGCTCGGTCACAATCAAGGACTTCGGCGAGAGCAGCTTCGCCGCGGGCGGCGGCGCGTATATGCCCTACCTCGAAAACGGCGTCATGGACGAAAATTCGTCGGAATCGGGCGGCGGTTCGGGCGGCGGAGGCGGCTCGGGCGGCAGCGGCGGAGGCGGCTCGGGCGGAGAATGTCAGGAAAGCGAGCTCGTCTGCAACAAGTGCGCGATGTTTTCAAACGGATATTTCAAGGGTGTGCTGTCGGTGGACGACACGTTCGCTTTCAACCTGTTAAAAAACGACGTCAAACACGCGTTTTTGGAGAGCGGGGAGGGTGAAGAAAAGCGCGTCCTCGGTCTGAGGAACTGCAAGGGCGGCGTCAGCGTGGAGTTCGAAGGCGGCGAGCCCGTGCTAAAAGCGCAGTTCAGCGCGCTCGTCAACGTTCAGGACAGCGAACTCGGCTTTTCGCCCGAGCGCGCGGCGTCCGCCCGCATACCCGACGATGTACTCAGGCAGGGCGAACAGACAATCGGTCGGCTGATTGAAGAGCTGTTCAAAAACGCGCAGCAGGCGGGAAGCGACGTCTTCGGCGCGCAGGACATGCTGTACAAACGCCACTATAAAAAATATAAGGACTTCTCCGAAAATTTTCTGCAAAGACTTTCTTTGAAGTGCACGGTGAAATTGAGTTCCGCCGGTTGACGGATAAAAATTAACAAATAACAGCCCTCAAACCCGCAAAAACATGGCAAATTAAAGGGGCAAAACAGCAAAAAAGCGAGCTCATAACAGCGGAAAAGCGGGCTGAAAGCAGCGAAAAAATAACAAAAAAAAATAACTAAATAACGCAACAAGGGCGGGAAAAATTCCCCGCCCTTGCGCCCTTTTAAAGGTTTTTCGTCATTTACCCGCGTTCAGGTGCGCGAGCGTTTCTATGATGAGCCGCGAAAGTATTTTGACGTCCGTCTCGCTCACGTCTTCCGAGCGGTCGGCGTTCAAAATTTCCGCAATGCGGCTTGCGCCGTTGCCCGTCACGTCCATCTGGATAGCCGCGCAAATGCTCTCGGCGGCGCTCTCCACGCGCTCGTCGGGCACATATCCCGCAATGAGCGTAGCTATAACGCCGTGCGTGGCGCTCACGCACTTTTTCTCGCGCACGAATTGCTCATACCAGACGTAGACGAGGGTGGAAAGCGCCCCCACTGAAAAGCCGTGTTCTATGACGTCCACGTAGTTGTCGAAAAGCCACTTTACGCTGAGATGGCATAAGCCGTCGTACAAGGCGTAGAGCGTTATTCCGAACAGTATCGGCATAAAGGTCACGATCTTCTTGTTGAATTTCTTCAAAAAGGTCAGCTTTGCAACCTGCACGAGAGCGCACGTCACCGCCGCGAGCGCGATGATGTCCAGCCCGTAAAAGGTAAAAGCGTCGATAATCTGAATTACAGTCAATGCTCAATCTCCTTTTCGGCAAGGTTTCCCCCACCCGACGCAAAAGGTCAATCGTTGCCGACCATATAAATTATCTCACCCGACGCATATAATATAAGCGGGGAAAACATTCTTAAAACGCCGCGGCGCAAAATAAAAATAAAATTTATTTGTGACTTTATCGCTTGCCAACGATATATCGCATATGTTAAAATTCACTCATGAGAATGCATAGGAAATCGCGCCTCGACGAGCGGCTCGCCGCGTGCGCGGACATATTGACGGTCGCCGATTTAAGCGAAAAAAATATGCAAAAAGCGGCGCTTGTCAAGCAAAATCTTGATTTTTCCGCCCTTTTTGAAAGAGTCAACCCCGTGCGGCTGGAAATCGGCTGCGGCAAGGGCAAATTTATCTGCGAGTTGGCGCAAAGGGAAAGAGACTTCAACTTTATCGCCGTCGAAAAGATAGGCAACGTGTTGATAGAGGCGTGCGAGGCGGCAAAGCAGCTCGGTTTAAAGAACGTTCATTTTATAAACTGCGCGGCGGAAGTGCTGCCCAAATATCTGCCGGACGACAGCGTGGAAGTCATCTATTTAAACTTTTCCAACCCGCTGCCCAAGCTCGGCTATGCCAAACAGCGCCTCACGCACCCCAAATTTTTGGAAGAATACAAGCAGTTTTTAAAGCGCGGCGGGAAGATAATTCAAAAGACGGACGATAAAGATTTCTACCTGTTTTCGCTGCAAAGCTATCGGGAGTGCGGCTACGCCGTGAAAGAGGTCTGCGAGGACGTCTCCGCGCTTAACGACCCCGAAAATATCGTCACCGAGCACGAAAAGAGATTTTCCGACATGGGCAAAAAAATTTACAGGGTGGTTGCGGAAAGGTTATGACGGGGTGGATAATAGCGATAATAGTGATTTGTTCGCTCCTTGCGCTCGCGCTTGTCGCGTTGTTCGTCGTGCTTTCCAACAAATGGCTTGTGACCACGCGCTATGATTTCAAATTTGCCGCCGCGCCCGAAAGAGGTGTGAAGATAGTCCACCTTTCCGACCTTCACGCCGCGGTTTTCGGCAAGGACAACTCATCGCTCATGAAAAAAATCGCGCGCGAAGAGCCCGATTTTATAGCGGTGACGGGAGACGTCATTCACGCATACAGAAAAAGGGACGTCGCCGTCGCGCAAAAGACGGTGAAGAGCCTGCGCGCCATCGCGCCCGTGTATATAGTCAGCGGCAACCACGAAATGCGCAGCCGAAAGTGGCGGGAATTCAAGCCGTTGCTCGAAAATTGCGGCGCGCGCGTGCTCGATAACGAGGTGGAAGAGGTGTGCGGAATAAGCCTTTGCGGCGTAAACTGCGCGTCTTTGAAGAACGGGACGCCGTTTGAGCTTGCGGACGGGGCGAAGGGATTCAAACTGCTGCTCGCGCACAAGCCCGAATTTATCCACAGATATTCCCTCGCTGGGTACGACCTCGCGCTGTGCGGTCACGCGCACGGCGGGCAATGGCGGCTGCCGTTCACGGAGATTGGCGTTTATTCGCCCGGGCAGGGGCTGTTCCCCAAGTACACGGGCGGCGTCCACACCTGCGGTAATATGAAAGAAGTCATCTCACGCGGGCTGGGCAATTCGGAGTGCCCCTTACGCCTTTTCAACCGCCCCGAAATTGTAGTCGTCACCATAAATAGGGACATCGCAGCCGAAAATGAGGATATGGCGGAGGCGGAAGGGGAAGAAAAAGCCGCGGAAGAGAAAGATATTGCAAAATGACGGACGAAAATTGACTTTAAAAGCCGTAAAAAGCGCAAAGATAAGGCGGAGAGAAATCGCAAAATGCGATTTCTCCCCGCCGCTTTATTTTAAATTTTTCGCTATGTCCGCTTTTAATTACTTTATAAGCAAAGTGAGAATAGCCTTTATCGCGTGCAGTTTGTTTTCCGCCTGTTCATATACGACGCTCTGTTTGCCGTCGATGACGTCGGAAGTCACTTCCACGCCGCGCTGTGCGGGCAGGGGGTGCATGAAAAGCGCCGTGCCGCTCGCCGCCGCCATTATCCTGTTCGTCACCTTGTAGGGCGCGAGGGCTTCCCTCTCCTCGGGGGAAATCTGCGAGTGGTAGTGGTAGCTGTCAGTGTAGACTATGTCGGCGTTTTTCACGGCGAAAAAGGGGTCGTCGGAAATTATAACGCTGCCGTATTGCTCAATCTTCTGCATGTGGGGCTTGTCGAGGGCGAATTCCACCGGCGCCGCCACGGAAACTTCCATTCCGCACTTGACCGCGCCCGTGATAAGCGAAGTCGCTACGTTCGTGCCCTTGCCTATGTACGCCAATTTCAGCCCTTCAAGCCGCTTTTTCTTCTCCCAGACGGTGTACAGATCGCTCACCGCCTGCATGGGCACGTAGTCGGGGTTGGTGGAGTTGATGACGGGAATGGGGGAGACTTCGGTAAAGCTGTCGAGCTCGCTCTGGGGTATGCCGCGCGTAACCATCGCGCCCACGCCGTAGCGGTAGATGACGTTCACAACGTCCCTGATATTTTCGCCCGCGCGCATGTCGTGCTCGCTGTACTGCAAATTTATTATATCCCCGCCGAGCTGTTTCACGCCTATTTCCAGCGCGGAACGCGTCCTCAGTGAGGTGTCGCCGAACAGCAGCGCGACGGTTATCCCGCTCAAAATGGCGGTGCTCTCGTGCGCGGCGAGCTTGGCTTTCATCTGCCTTGTGGCGTAAAGCAGTTCGAACACTTCCTCCGTGGAGAAATCCGCGAGGTTTATCATATGTTTTTTCTTTATCGCGTAACTCGGCGTGTAGCGGTTTATATCCATAACTTTTTCCTTATCAATGCGTTTTTTAAATGGGTTTTAAGGCGACTTCCACGAAATTATTTCTCAAATCCCGCGTATATCGGCTTAAATATCATCTCTCTTTTCAATTATAACATCGCCGCGCTTATTTTTCAAGTCATTTCGCGAAAATACGCAGCCGCAGTAATTCTGCCTGTAAAGGGAGTACTTCTTGCTAAGCTGTAAACTGCGCAGATATCCGTTCCGCTTTTTGAAGTCGCACGGCAGCCATTTCACGCCGTAATTTTCCGCAAGCGAAAAACCTATCCCGTTTATAAGGTCCGCGTCTTTGAGCGGGCTAAGCGTTAATGTGGTGGAAAAGTAGTCGTAGCCCTTTTCCGAAGCCGTCTTTGCGCACTTTTCAAGGCGCAATTTAAAGCATGCGGCGCACCGCTTCCCGCCCTCGGGGCAGTCTTCAAGCCCTTTCGCCGCGAGATAAAAGGGAGCGGGGTCGTAGTCGCAATCGCAAAAATCCGCCCAGCCCGTCTCCTTTATGAGGCGCAATAGTTCTTGTTTGCGCTTAAAATATTCCTCTTCCTCGATGTTGGGGTTGTAGAAGAGCACGGTGACCGCGAAGCTGTCTTTCAGCCGTTCGAGGCAGGAAGAAGAGCAGGGCGCGCAGCACGCGTGCAACATGAGCCGCGGTCTTATGCCGAGCGCGGCACAATCTTTTGCCGTTTTTTCCATTTCCCTGTCGTAATTGCGCGCGTTCATACCGTTATTTTACCGCAAAGGCGCGCAATATGCAAGTTTTGAAGGGCGCAAAGGGGACATCCACTTACAAAATTTTGCGAAAATTTAATAAATTTAAAAAAATTTACCCTTTTGCGGTTGTTAAATTCCCCCTCGGCGTGTTATTATTGTTATGCGGAAAATTTTTTCCGCCGCACAAAGCATAACGGAGATTGAAATGGCAAATTTAAAGCTCGATACCGTAAGTAAAATATATCCCTCGGGCGCGCTCGCGCTGTACAAGATAAACCTCGAACTCCCCGACAGCCAATTTATAGCCGTCGTCGGCGGTGAAAAGAGCGGCAAGACAAGCCTTCTGCGCGTCATCGCGGGCATAGAGGACGTCACCGAGGGCACCGTCACGATAGGCGATAAGGACGTGACGGGGGCGGACGCGCGCGACAGAGACGTCGCGATGATATTTCAGGGCGATACGCTCTATCCGTCCATAAACGTGTATGAAAATATCGCGTTCCCGCTCAAACTGCGCAAGGCAAATTCCTCCTTGATAGAACAGCGCGTGAAGGTCGTTGCGGAAATGCTCAACCTTTCGGACGTGCTCGGGCGCAAACCCAAGGCGCTCACCACCGAGCAGAAGCAAAAGACGGCGTTCGCCCGCGCGATTGCGAGAGAGCCCAAACTCTATCTCCTCGACGACCCCCTCGCGGGTCTTAACGGCGAGCTCAAAGCCAAGCTGCGCTCCATTCTCATAAACTTGCAGCTGAGAATGAACGGCACGTTCATTTACGCGACGAAGAACGTAAACGAGGCGCTCACTATGGCGACCCGTATCCTCGTTCTGCGCGACGGCATGGTGCAGCAGATAGACACGCCGTCCAACCTCTACGATTATCCCGTCAACACCTATGTGGCGTTTTTGATAGGATCTCCCACAACCAACTTCATAAACAACGCCTCCATTGTAAAGGAGGACGGAACGTATTACGCCGCATACGAGGGCGTAAAGCTCGCCCTGCCCGAAAATATAGTTTCCCGCTTCACGGCGATAGACGACTACGCGGACAGCGATAAAAAGGTGATAGTGGGCGTCCGCCCCGAGGACATGTGCTTCGGCGAGGGCGGAATAGAGGCGGAAGTGGAAGCGTGCGAGGAGATCTGCGGCAAGAGCTATTCCGACTGCCGCGCGGGGAAACTCTCTTTCGTGGTAAAGGGCAAAGCCGAAAAGGGCGAAAAAGTCGCGCTCTGCGCGGACATGACGCGCGCGTTCGTGTTCGACGCCGTGACCCGCCTCACCCTTTTGAGCCGCGACGGCGGCTACGTGCAGACGGGCTTTGCGGACGCGGACAAAATTCCCCTCGGCTACGACGAGGAAGAGGCTATCAAGAACAAGTTGAAGCCTTCAAAAGTTGATAAAAAGAAGAAAAGGCAGTAAAAAAACGGCGTGATATGCGCATTGCTCCCGCTATGTCTGCGGGGGCAATTTTTGTAAAAATGCGTTTTAAACCGCGCGATAATGCCTATAATAAAGTATAAAAGCGCATATCTTTTGCGTTTTTGCTTGAAAATTGCGCGCCCGCATAAAACGCGCGTATTAGCGGCAAGCGGCATGGACGTCAACTTACACCCGCAACGGATATGTTGCAAACCGTGTGGACGTCAACCAAACCGCAACGGATATGTTGCAAAAAACAACGCAGGGCGAAAAAATCCGAGGTTTAAAAGTCGGAGTTTAAGGTAAAGCATAGTGGAAATCATTCTCGACGCGTTAAAGGATACGTTGATCGTATTCCCCTTTATCTTAATAATTTATATGCTGATAGAGCTGCTTGAAAGCGGTTCTACCATGCAGAGGGGCAGGAGCGCGCTGCAAGGTCCGCTCGCGCCCGTTATCGGCGCGGCGACGGGCATAGTTCCGCAGTGCGGCTTTTCGGTTATGGCGGCAAAGCTGTACGATAAGGGGCTTATACGCACGGGCACGATAATGGCGGTTTTCCTCGCGACGAGCGACGAAGCTCTTATTATTTTGCTCGTCAGCAGCCCGCTTTCCGCCGCGGCGGCGCAGTCCATTCTGCCGCTTATAGTTATAAAGCTCGCCGTAGCCGTTTTGGCGGGATATCTTATAAATCTGGTAATTCCCGACAAGCATGTCGAGACAACCCCGCTGTATGCGCCCGAGGGCGAGGCGTATTCCTGCGGGAGAGACCACCACGGCAAATCGAGCGTGGCGATATATTTCACCGAGCCTTTGCTTCACGCGCTTAAAGTCACCGCGTATATATTGATAGTCAACCTCGTGTTCGGCTTTATCATAGCGGAAGTTGGGGAGGAAACTATCGCCGCGGGGCTGATAGGCGGCAAATATTTTCAGCCGTTTATCACCGCCGCCGTGGGGCTGATACCCAATTGCGCGTCGTCGGCGATAATTACGGAAACGTACGTGCAGGGCGGGATTATGTTCGGCAGCTGCGTAGCGGGGCTGTGCACAAACGCGGGGCTGGGGCTCGTCGTGCTCTTGAAGAACACCAAAAAGATAAAGCGCAATATACTTCTCGTCATCGCGCTGTATTCAATCTCGGTGATAGTCGGCATGCTCACAAACATAATAATAGCCGCGGCGGGTCTGATATAAAGGTTGACGTCAACTTGCCCGTCACGCAAAACAACATTTCAAAGGAGAGCAATTATTTTCAAATTGCCCGCCTTTTTCATTTGACAACCCCGCGCGCCGTTTGGTATAATTTGTCAGAACTCTTTGAAAGGGGGAGGTGAAATTTATGTCGATGATCAGAGTAGGCGAAAACGAATCCGTCGAAAGCGCGCTCAGGAGATTCAAGAGGAAGTGCTCCCGCGACGGCGTTATAGGCGATTTGCGCAAGAAAGAATTCTACGAATCCCCCGCAGTCAAGCGCCGTAAAAAGAGCGAGGCTGCAAGGAAAAGAAGCAAAAACTGAAAATTATTTTAAAAACTCTGCCAAAGCGAAAACTTCGGTAGAGTTTTTTCATTGTAAATAAAGTCGTAAAAGCGCGCTTTTTGTAATATGATTAAGGGCGCGCGACAGGTGGAATTATGAACAGTTTGAAAGCTGCCGCTCGGCAGGCAAAACAAAGGCTCAGAACGGATTTCTGGAACAAATGTCAAAGCGATATAGCCGTGTACGCCGCGGACGCGGAAAAGCGCGGTCAGAACGCGGTCAAGGTGAAATCCAACCTCTACACAAAGGTGAAAAACGTGATAAAGGGCGACGCCGCGGACGAATTCTACCTCAAAGTCAAGCAGCTTTTGGACGAGCACGGGGAAGTCTCCGACGCGATAGGCAGGCTCACCGATAAGCAATACTTCTCCACGCTCAACTACGAAGAGCGGCAAAGATACACCATGGAGCTTTCCGCAAAATACCTCGCCGCGCTTGAAAAATATCGTAAGGAAAAGGAAAGCGGACTTTAACTTTTGCGCAATACGGCTACGTAACGCCGACAAAAAATTGCCGATAAATTAAGCGGGCGGCGCAAATAAAATATCGGTAAAAAACAAAAAGTCCCCGAGATTAAACCACTCGGGGCGCTACCGCAATTCTGCGATGGGTGTATGGGCTATACCCATACCTGATTATGCTTCGATTTTAATACGGAAAATCATAAATGTCAAGCAAAAAATGGTGAAAATTATATGGCAAGCAGTAAAAAAGAGCGCATTGCGCCCAAAGCTGGGGTGAAGTCCGCAGTCAAGCCCGCGGCAAGCGCAAGTCCGCGGCGGTAAAGCGGGCGGATGTCGCCTATTAAACGCGGCATATGCCTCAAACGTTTGCATAAGTTTGCCCGCCGTGGTATAATCAAAGGGAAATACAACGCGGAAGAAATTTATGGACGAAATTTTGCAAAACCTCAACGAAGAGCAGATAAAACCCGTCATGGACACGGAAGGCGCGGTGCTCGTGTTGGCGGGCGCGGGCAGCGGCAAGACGCGCGTGCTCACCTCCCGCATAGCCTACATATTGGAGCGCGGGCTTTGCGCACCCGCAAACATATTGGCGATAACTTTCACCAACAAAGCCGCCAAGGAGATGCGCGACAGATTGGAAGGCATGCTCGGCGACTTGGGCGCAATGTGGATATGCACGATACATTCCATGTGCGTGAGGATACTGCGCCGATTCGGCGGGGAAATAGGCGTTCAGCCCAACTTTTCCATTTACAGCGAGGCGGAGCGCAATACCGTCATAAAAAAGGCGTTCGGCTCGCTCGACTACGACAACGAAAAGCTGCTTAAAAGCGTAAAATTCCATATAGCCAACGCAAAGACGCTGGGGCTGAGCGCGGAAGAGTACAAACTTTTATACAAGGACGAAGCGCATATAGAGGACGTCGCCGCAATTTACGAAAACTACGAACGGCGGCTCAAAGAGAATAACGCCCTCGACTTCGACGACTTGCTCATAAAGGCGCTCGCACTGCTCAAAAAGAGGGGCGAGGCGCTCGAATATCTCTCCGACAAGTTCGCCTACGTGCTCGTGGACGAATTTCAGGACACAAACGCCGTGCAGTATTCGATAATCAAGTTGCTCTCTTCGGCGCACGGCAATCTCTTCGTAGTGGGCGACGACGACCAATCCATCTACGGCTGGCGGGGCGCGGAAATCAAGAACATTTTGCAATTCGATAGGGACTACCCCCAAGCCAAGGTGTACAAGCTCGAACGCAATTACCGCTCTACGAAGTCCATATTGAGCCTTGCGAACAAGATAATAGCCAACAACGGCAAGCGGCGCAAAAAGACGCTGTGGACGGAGGCGGAAGAGGGCGTAAAGCCCGAATACGTGCAGTCCGAACAGGAAGCGGACGAGGCGTACTTTGCGGCAAAGACGATAAATTCCGCGGTGTACAACGGCGGGAAATATTCCGATTTCGCCGTACTTATGCGCATAAACGCGCTAACCCGCTCTTACGAGCAGGAGTTCACCAAATACGGCATACCCTACAAGGTGATCGGCGGCTTCAAATTCTTTGAAAGAAAGGAAATAAAGGACGTCCTCGCGTATATGCGCCTTATTTGCAACCCGTTCGACGACGAGGCGTTCTCGCGCATAATCAACGTGCCCAAGCGAGGGATAGGCGATAAGACAATCGCCGCCATGGAGGAGTATTCCCGCCCGCCCTCGCTCTCGTTATACGACGCCTGTATCGACGTGGACGAGCTGCCCGTTTCCCCCTCGGCAAAGGGCAAGATAAAGGAATTCACCGCTCTGATGAAGGAGCTTATAATAATTTCCCAGAGCGAGGACATCGGCGCGCTCACGCGGGCGATAATTTCCCGCTCGGCGCTCAAAACCGCCTACGACGACGGCACGGAAGAGGGCGACGCAAAGCTCTCCAACCTCGACGAATTCATAGCGGCGGTGGACGATTTTAAACGCCTCAACCCCTCGGCGGGCTTGCAGGAATATCTCAATCAGGTCACGCTCGCATCCGACGTGGACGAGATGGACGACGGCAACTACGTCACCCTCGCCACCATACACTCGGTGAAGGGGCTGGAATTCGACAGCGTGTTTATCTGCGGAATGGAGGAGGGGATAATGCCCTCTTCCCGCTCGGAAAGCGACCCCGCCGCGCTCGAAGAAGAGCGCAGGTTGATGTACGTCGCGATAACCCGCGCCCGCAAAAGGCTGTGGATAACCCGTTCCAAGAGTCGCTATCTTTACGGCAGGAGAGAGCCGACAAGACCTTCGATTTTTTTGCTCGAACTCAAAGACGAGCTGGGGTTTGACGATTCCTCCGTGCGCTTTTACGGCGGCGACTACGGCAGGCGGAATTACCGTTCGTCGGGCTATACTTCGGGGTCTATCGGCAGAAATAACGGCTACGACGGCGATTTTTGGGAGAGCGGCAAGCCGCGGCGCGGGGTGTATTCCTCGGACGAGGGCTACTCGCCCGATTACCCCCAACGCTACGATAAAACCCCGCCTTACGGCTCGTCATACGGCGAAAAAAGCGGCTCGCCTTATAGTTCTTCATATGGAACAAGCGGCGGCTCGGCTTACGGCGGGGGGACGTCAAACAGCTCCTCCTACGGTTCGTTTTCGGCGGCGAAAAGTTTCAACGGCGGGCGTTTTTCGGGGAGCGGAAGCGGCAAAGGCTCGGCAAATTCGGCGGGCGGGACATCTTCACGTTCGGGCGCGGCGAACGCGGCGGGCGGGAAGTTTTCCGTCGGCACGAAGGTGCGCCACCCCAAGTTCGGCGTCGGCACGGTTATCGCCATGAAAAACGGCGGCAACGTCTTGGATATAGCTTTTGAAAATCAGGGGATAAGGGAGCTTTCCGCAACTATCGCGCCCCTCGAAATAATCTCCAAATAGGGCGAAATGTAAGCGCGGGGGATATAACCATGGAAAAAAGGATAAGAGAGATAATAGACACGCTCAACAAATGGGCGTACGAATACTACGTGCTGGACAACCCGTCCGTGCCCGACAGGGAGTACGACAGGCTGTACGACGAGCTCGTCGCCTGGGAAAAGGAGACGGGGGAAGTCGCGTTCGACAGCCCCACGCGCAGGGTGGGCGGCGAGCCCGTGGATAAGTTCGAAAAGCACGCGCACATAAAGCGGCTGTATTCCCTCGATAAATCGGTGACGTACGAAATGCTTTCGGCGTTCTTCGCGCGCGTCAAAAAGACTGTGGCGGACGCGGAATTTACCGTCGAGTACAAGTTCGACGGGCTCACGATGTGCTTAACTTACGAGGGCGGCAGGTTCGTCCGCGCGACTACCCGCGGCAACGGCGTTGAGGGCGAGGACGTCACCGCGCAGTGTTTAACGATAAAATCTTTCCCGCTCACGATAGATTATAAGGGCGTTCTGGAAGTGCAGGGCGAGGCGATAATCAGGCTTTCCGTGCTCGAAAAATACAACGAGACGGCAAAGGAAAAGCTGAAAAACGCGCGCAACGCGGCGGCGGGCGCGATACGCAATCTCGACCCGTCGCAGACGGCGGAGCGCAAGCCCGAAATTTTGTTCTACAACGTCAACTATATGTCGGAGGGCGAGATATCCACACAGGTTGGTCAGTACGAATTTTTGAAGAAAAACGGCTTCAAGGTCTATCCCTTTTTGCGCCTTTGCAGGACGGAGGACGAGGTGATTTCCGCCATAGAGGAGATAGAGGTGGAGCGCAAAAAGATAGACGTTCTGACGGACGGCGCGGTGATAAAGCTCAACGACTGCACCCGCCGCGAGGAGATAGGCTACACCGATAAATTCCCGCGGTTCGCGATGGCGTTCAAGTTCGAAGCCGAGGAGGCGGAAACGGTCGTGAAAGACGTCCGCTGGCAGGTCGGCAGGACGGGGAAATTGAC
>CANREX010000012.1 GCA_947629735.1 uncultured Clostridia bacterium | reverse complement strand
GTTCGCCCTTTTCGAAGCTGAGCGAGCTAAGCTCCTCCCCGTTCACCGTGACGGGCTTTTCGGGAAGGGGAAGTTTGACGACTTCCAACCCGCTTTCCTGCAATATTTTCAGGTTTTCGCGGCAGATTTCACCCTGAATCCCCTCGTCGCTCCACGCGAGAAGCACGGTGTTTTCTCCGCAGAAAGCGCAGACGTTGTCCACATGACCGTCCGTCTCGTCGCCGTAAATGCCCCGTTTGAGCCACACTACCTTTTTCGCGCCGAGGTAAAATTTCAGCTTGTCTTCTATCTCCCGCTTGCCCAATGTGGGGTTTCTGCCCTTGCTCAAAAGACATTCTTCCGTGGTGAGCAGCGTGCCCTTGCCGTTGGTGTGCACCGAGCCGCCTTCGAGGACGAAAGGGTGCGCGTCTATCCTTGAATACCCCGTCTTTTCAAGCAGCCTTTGCGCGAACAAATCGTCGTGAACCACCTTGTAGAGCCCGTTATAATCGCCGCCCCAGCCGTTGAAACGCCAATCTATGCCGCATACGCCGCCGCCCGCGATGACGAAAGTCGGCGCGATATCGCGCGCCCAACAATCGTCGGTGGGAATTATAAAAAGCTGCACCTTGCCCTGCGCGATTTCGCCCGCGAGCATTTCCCGCGCGCTCGCCTCGCCCTTTTCGCTTGCGCACAGGTACACCTTTTCACCCGCGCATATCTCGCGAATTATCCGCGCGAACACGGGGCGGGCGTCTGCCCCGCCGTTCGTCCAGCTGCCCGCGCGCTCGCACCAGATCATGACCGTGGCGCGGTGACGGGCAAATTCGGCGGGAAAATATGTCTCGTTTCTTCCCGTAAGTGTAGTCATAGCCTCGATTTAAAGTCCGAATACCCGAACTCCTTTATGATTTCGTAGACGTCCCCCCGCTTCACCGCAATGGACGGCAGGGGCATGCCGTTGAACGTGTTGTTCTTGACCATAGTGTAGATTGCCATGTCGTCAAAGCGCAGCATATCCCCGACTTGCAGGGGCTTTTCAAAGGAATAATCGCCGATGACGTCGCCCGCAAGGCAGCTGCGCGAGGACAGCCTGTACGTGAAGGGCTTTTCGCCCGCTTCCCCCGCGCCGTAAAGGGGCGGACGGTAGGGCATTTCCAGAACGTCGGGCATGTGACACTCCGCCGAGGCGTCCAAAATGGCTATCTTCATGCCGTTTTCGACTACGTCGAGCACCCTGCTGTACAGATAGCCCGCGTTGAGCGCGACCGCCTCGCCCGGTTCGAGGTACACCTGCACCCCGTATTTATCCTGCAAACGCTTGACTATGCGTTCGAGAAGGGGGATATCATAGCCCTCTTTCGTTATATGATGACCTCCGCCGAGGTTGAGCCAGCGCATTTTCGAAAAATATTTGCCGAATTTTTCTTCCGCCGCGGCGACGGTGGCTGAGAGCGCGTCCGCGCCCTGCTCGCACAGCGTGTGCATGTGCAGTCCGCTCAGAAGGGGCAAAACGCCCTCATCGAACGCTTCCGCCGTCACCCCGAGGCGCGAACCCGCGGCGCACGGGTCGTAAATTGCGTTTTTTTGCGTGGAAAAGCAGGGGTTTATCCTCAGCCCCAAGCTCTTCCCGCGCGAAAGGGGCGCAAATTTTTTAAGCTGCGCCGTGGAATTGAACACGATGACGTCGCATATTTTTGCCAACTCGGGAAATTCGCTGTCGAGGTAAGCGGGGCTGTAAACGTGTATCTCTCCCCCCATTTCCTCGTGCGCGAGGCGCGCTTCGTACAGCCCGCTCGCCGTAGACCCGCAGAGATATTCCGAAATAAGCGGGTAAAACGCGTAGCAGGAAAACGCCTTCTGCGCGAGGAGTATCTTCGCGCCCGTGCGGGCGGAGACATTAGCGAGAATTCCGAGGTTGTGTCTGAGTTTTTCCTCGTCCACGACGTATACGGGGGTGCGCAGCTCTTCCAACTTCATTTCAGTCTACCAAAACGGGGGTTTCATCCACCTTCCACGGCAAGCCGTATTTATTGAGCGCTTCCATGTAGGGGTCGGGGTCGAACTCTTCCGCGTTGTACACGCCCGCCTTGTTCCATACGCCCTTGACGACGAGCATTGCGCCTATCATCGCGGGCACGCCCGTAGTGTAGGAGATAGCCTGCGAGCCCACTTCCCTGTAACATTCCTGGTGGTCGCAGACGTTGTAGATATAAATCGACTTCTTCCTGCCGTCTTTGTAGCCCGTGAAGATACAGCCGATATTCGTCTTGCCCTTAGTGCGCGCGCCGAGCGTGGCGGGGTCGGGCAGAAGCACCTTTAAAAACTGTATCGGAACTATCTCCTTGCCCTCGTAATTTACGGGGACTGTGGAGAGCATGCCGACGTCTTTAAGGCAATTCATGTGCTGAATATAGCTTTGACCGAACGTCATGAAAAAGCGTATGCGCTTGACGCCCTTTATGTTCTTTGCGAGGCTTTCTATCTCCTCGTGGTGGAGAAGATACATGTCCTTTTCGCCCACGCCGTCGAAGTTATAGACCCTCTTTATCTCCAACGGCTTTGTCTCTATCCACTTGCCGTTTTCCCAATACGAGCCGTTCGCCGACACTTCCCGCAGGTTTATTTCGGGATTGAAATTCGTCGCGAACGGATAGCCGTGGTCGCCGCCGTTGCAGTCGAGGATATCTATGCTTTCAATGCTGTCGAAGTAGTGTTTTTGCGCGTATGCGGAGAAGACCTGCGTAACGCCGGGGTCGAACCCCGTCCCGAGCAGCGCGCATATGCCCGCCTTTTTGTATTTTTCGGCGTAGTCCCACTGATAGGAATAGTCGAAGTAAGCCGTAAAGCCCTTTTCCTTTACGCGCTTTTCGTAGTTCGCGCGCCAGACGGGGTCGTCGGTGTCCTCACATTCGTAATTCGCCGTGTCGATATAGTGCACTTTGCAGCGCAGGCACGCTTCCATTATCGTCAGATCCTGATAGGGCAGCGCGACGTTGAGCACCGCGGCTGGCTTGAACGAATTTATGAGCGAGCACAGCTCCTCTACGTTTTCCGCGTCCACCTTTGCGGTGTAAATTTTTGCGCGGGTCTTGCCCGACATCTCCTCTTTGACGGAGTCGCACTTTGACTTTGTGCGGCTCGCTATCATTATTTCCGTAAAGACGTCGTCCGCCATGCAGCACTTTTTTATAGCGACCTGCGCGACGCCGCCGCAGCCTATTATAAGCAGTTTCATTATCTTTCCTCCTCCGCGCTCATAAGTATTTCTTCAACGTATTTGGGCAGCATGAACGCGCCCATGTGCAGATTTGTCGTGTAGTATTGCGTGGGAATTCCCCGCGCGTTCCACCTCGCCGCGCTGAAATCTTTGAGCGGGTGATATTTCTTGCTCGCGAACCCGAACAGCCAATAGCCCGAAGAACACGTCGGGATATGCGCCTGATACACCTTTGAAACGGGGAAACATTGGAATACTTTCTGGTGCATCTTGCGGCACTCTTCCTCGTCCTCGGCGTAGAAAGGGCTGCCGTGCTGATAGACCATTATCCCCTCGTCGTTGAGCGCCTTGAAACAGCTCCCGTAAAATTCCTTGGTGAACAGCCCTTCGGTAGGTCCGAACGGGTCGGTGGAATCGTTGATTATGAGGTCGTATTCCCCAACCTTGCCGCGTATGAATTTAAGTCCGTCCTGTATATATAAATTGACCCTCTTGTCTTTCAGCCCTTCCGCCGTCTCGGGGAAAAACTTGTTTGAGACGTAGACGAACATTTCGTCCTCTTCGACGACGTCTATCCTCTCAATTTCGGGATAACGGCAGAGCTCTTTCGCGACCCCGCCGTCGCCGCCGCCGATTACAAGCACCTTTTTGACGCAGGGGTGCACCGCCATGGGCACGTGCGCGACCATCTCGTCATAGATGAACTCGTCCGCCTCCGAAAAGACAACCTCGCCGTCGAGGGAGATGAATTTCCCCAAATCTTCGGAATCGAACACGTCCACCTGCTGAATGTCGCTCCTTTCCGAAAAAAGCTGCTTTTTCACGCGGATATTCAGCTTTATGTTGGGCGTATGCACGTCCGAAAACCACATTTCCATAAATTTTTCCTCCGTTATCACAGGGCGCTGCGCGCTTTTTTAAAATTATTTAACGGCGTTCCGCCTTTTCGTTTTATGGCTGTCGCCGCATTAATTAAAGGTTGTTGTCGTCTTTTTTGACGGATTTCCGCCGCATTATTTCAACACGTTAAGCCGCTCGACCGCAAAGTCCTCCGTGCCCTGAATATTGCACTTTTTCGCCTTTGCGTACTCGATATACTCGATAATTTCCTCGGTTATCAGTTCCCCGGGCGCCAGAATGGGTATTCCGGGCGGGTAGCACATGACGAACTCCGTGCATATCTTGCCCGCCGACTGCTTTATCGGCAGCGAGACCTTTTCCGCATAGAACGCGCTGCGGGGGGGTATCTCCACCTTGGGCGACACGTACTCCGCGACGAGCATGCCCGATTTATCCTTGCTGTACAGCCTCTTTATATCGTAGAGCGCGCCGACAAGCCGTTCGATGTCCTGAATTCTGTCGCCTATCGAGATATATGCGAGGAAATTGGAGATGTCTCCGAACTCAATCTGAATGTCGTATTCGTCGCGCAGAATGTCGTAGACCTCTATGCCCGCAAGTCCCAAATCGCGGGTGTAGACGGAAAGTTTGGTGACGTCGTAATCGTACACAGAAGAGCCGTTTATGAGCTCCCTGCCGTACGCGTAGAAGCCGCCGAGGTTGTTTATCTCCGCGCGGGCGTAACTCGCCATCTCGATGACGCGCGCAAACGCCTCTTTGCCGTGCAGCGCGAGGTTGCGGCGGGAGATATCGAGGCTGGAAAGCAGCAGATAGCTCGCGCTCGTCGTCTGGGTTAAGTTGATTATCTGGCGCACGTAGTCGGCGTTCATGCTTTCGCCGAGCAACAGAAGCGAGGACTGCGTTAAACTTCCGCCCGATTTGTGCATGGACACCGCCGACATATCCGCTCCCGCCTTTATCGCGGAGACGGGAAGGGCGTCGTTGAACGAAAAGTGCGTGCCGTGCGCCTCGTCCGCGAGCACTTTCATGCCGTGGCTGTGCGCGATCTGCACTATCGAGCGCATGTCCGAACATATCCCGTAGTATGTGGGATTGTTGACGAAAACCGCCTTTGCGTCGGGGTTTTCCACCACCGCCTGTTTGAGTTTCGACGTCTGCATGCCGAGCGATATCCCCAGCCGTTTGTCCACTTCCGGATTGACGTATACGGGAACAGCCCCGCACAGAATGAGCGCGTTTATAGCAGATTTATGCACGTTGCGGGGCAAAATTATCTTGTCGCCCTCGCCGCACACCGAAAGTATCATGCTCTGCACGGCGGACGTCGTGCCGCCCACCATGAAAAAGGAATGTGCCGCGCCGAACGCTTCAGCGGCGAGGGCTTCCGCCTCGCGTATTACGGAAGAGGGGTGACAGAGGTCGTCCAACGGCTTCATGGAGTTGACGTCCAGCCCCACGCACTTTTCGCCGAGCAGCTCCACGAGCTCGGGATTGCCGCGCCCGCGCTTATGCCCGGGCACGTCGAAGGGCACTACCCTCTTCTTTCTGAAATTTTCCAGCGCTTCATACAGCGGCGCGCGCTTTTGTCTGTCCATAACGTGTTTTCCTACGCGTTTATTTTGTAAAAGTTTGCCGTCCTTTTTTGCCGTTATAATTTTCTGGGCGCGTTGACGTCAACTTATCGCCTTTTGTTTAAGATATAGGCGCGTTGAAGTCCGCCTGACCTTCCCCGTCAAAGGGCGGAAAAAACCGAATTTTAAAGCAACGATAAAAGGCGACCCGAAAAGTCGCCTTTTTACCTCGCTGTCAAATACGCGGGTTTACTCTTGATTATAACTTTCGCAGAGTCTATATAGCAAATACTTTTACTACTCTTATTGACCGTTTCACAAGTGACGCCTTTCGGCTTTGATTATAAAGTAATCAACTTATAAAATTTGAGCTTTTAACTCAATCAATAATGCGGAAAACTCCGCTTCAATATTTGCATGACCCTGACGCGCCATACTCAAATAAGAGTATAACCCAAAAGATATGCGTTGTCAACTCATTTTGCTCTTTATTTGTCCGTATTGACTTCCGCCGCGCTTGCGCGCTTTGCATTTATATAATAACTGCGTTTATAATAACTGCGGGATTTGTTTACATAAACGCCGCGGCTTTTTAAAGTGCGGGAAAATCAAAGGTTTTCGATAAAACTATTTATTTCGCGCATGACGTTTTCGTCCTCTTCGGTGGCGGCGGCGTAATCGAAGAGCGCGAAGAACTTCTTTTGCTCGTCGTCCATGGTTTTAGCCGAAGCGAGCTTTGCGGAAAGCTCCGCGAGCAATTTTTCCGCATTTTGCGTGTTGTAGGGGTTGTGCGCCTTGCCCGCGGCGAGGTATTTTGTTATATTCGCCCCCTCCGCCTTTGCGTAAGCCGAATTTTTAAAGGGGACTACCCCGTCGCCGTCTCCGTGGACGAGCAATACGGGCGTTCCGCACTTTTGCGCGCAGACCGCGGCGTTTTTGTTGGAGTGAACGCCGAAAATGAAAAAATCGCATACGGCAGCGAACGGGCGAAGCGCGCAGGCGAGCCATTTTGGCAATATTCCCGCCGCGCCGCCGCTTATAGTAGCCGCGGGGGATAAGGGCGCGCTCAATGCGACTACGCCGTCGGCTTTCCTCTCCGCCGCGGCGCACAGTGCGGAATAGCCTCCCCAGCTGTGCCCCATGAACACGGTTTTCATGCCTTTCAATCTTTCGTCGCTCTTGGCGAAGTCATAAGCTGCAATTGCCGCTTCCGCGCCCGAATACATGCCCTTTATGCCGTTTCCGTCCGACAAATCGCACCCGCGGTTATCCATCGCGAGCACCGTATAGCCCCGCTTGCAGAAGTAGGCGACCTCGGTCATGTACGCCGCGTGACCCGCGCCCATGCCGTGACAGAAGATTATCAGTCCGACGTCGCCCGCGCCTGCCTTATACAGTCCGCCGCGCAGGGTGGTTGTCCCCTTTTTGACTTCCACGGGACTGACAATAAGCCCAAAGTGTTCCGCGGTGAAGTATGTGAGCAGCGGGTTTTTGTCGCACCTTTCAGAGAACGCTATGCGATAGGCGAGCGCCGCGAGCGCGAGCAATGCCGCGCAGACGAGCGCGACTGCCGCCGCTATGCAGATAGCGAGTATATAGTACCATTCCATAATCATAAATCAAGGCGACGCGATTTCGCGCCGCCTTGTCCTTGCCTTGTAAATTTTATACGATATATTTATCGTCGAGCGCGGGCGCGGAATCCATCTCTTTCTTCTGCCCCTCGTAGCCCTTCTTGCCGAGCAACGCAAATGTCGCCTTTTTGCCGTTTTCGACGCCGGGCTGATTGAACGTGTTGATATTGAGCATCGCGCCCGTGTACGCCGTCTGCATTTCAAGCAGATACATGAGCTGTCCGAGCGTGAACGCGTTTACTTCGGGCATATTGATTGTGTAGTTCATTCTTCCCGCCCTCATCAGCGCGTAAGCCGTAGCCTTGTTTTCCGCCTGAATGAGTTCCTGCATGGAGTGACCGCCGAGGAAACCGACGTCGGGGATATCCTCGCAGCCGTGAGGAATGGGCATCGTCGTCGCGTAGTTGGCTACCGATATGAAGGTTATCACCTTGTCGTAAGGTCCTTCGATATACAGCTGAACCTGCGAGTGCTGGTCGGTTACGCCCAAACTCTTTACGGGGGTCGTGCCCGCGTTTACGAGATTTCCGTCGTAATCTACCGCCTTGCCGAGGCTTTCCGCCCAGAGCTGGCAATACCAATCCGCCATGAGTTTGAGGTTGTCCGAATAGGGCATGAGCACGTTGATATTCTTGCCCTGTTTCATCGTTATGTACTGCAAAACCGCGCAGGCAAGCGCAGGGTTCTTCGCCACCGAGGGCTTGGAGCAGAGGTTGTCCATGTACGCCGCGCCCGCAAGCATGCCCTTTATATCTATCCCGAGTACCGCCGCGGGGAGAAGCCCCACGGGGGAAAGTTCGGAGAATCTTCCGCCTACGCCGTCGGGAAGCACGTACTTTTTGACCTTGCCGCCGAAGCTCGCGTCTATCTTTTGGAGATTTCCCTTTACCGCGTCCGTCGTGAATATCATATTTTCGGCGATGTCTACGCCCGCCTTCTTCAAGATATCCGAAATTATCAGATATTGGGTCATCGTCTCGCTCGTCGCGCCGGACTTGGAGATGACGTTGAAGCAGGTCTTTTCGGGCTCGATAACGTCAAGCAAAGCCGCCATTCTGACGGGGTCTACGTTGTCCTCTACATAGAACTTGGGGCCCTTCCTCTTGGAAGGCGACAGCTCGTTATAGTGCAGATGGCAAAGCGCGTTGAACGCCATTATAGGACCGAGCGCGCTGCCGCCGATGCCGAGCACGACGAAATATTTGAATTTTTTCCTGACCTGTTTTGCCGTTGCGATTATGTCCGCCACGATTGCGTCCTGGTTGTAAGGAAGTTCCGTCCAGCCCATGAACAGATCGTCTCTGCCGCGGTTAGCCGCAACGTACCTGAACGCGCCCTCCGCCTTTTCCTTTACCGCTTTGATGTCGCCGTCCGTTATGCCTTTATCGCCCAATGACTTGCTCATCATGTAGTTGTAGTCCACGGTAACCCTCATGGCGTTGCGCCATTCTTTGGTCTTATATGCCATTGTCATTTTCCCTCCGACAAATTTTTTTGAGTTATGGCGCGTCAATTTTGACGACCACCATACGCTATAATTATATAACAAAAGCGCTGCTTAGTCAATACCAATTTCAAATTTCCGCCAAAAATTCAAAAAGCAGGAAAACGGATAGAAAATTTATATGCGGCGGCAAGTTCCGCGGCAAGAAAATTTGTTTGCCGTAAAGAGAAAATTTATACGCGGCAAAGCGCAATCGCTTGCGTAAACAATCGTTTTTATATTATAATAAACGCATGATTGAACTTAACGCCGACCAAAAGAGCGCCGATAAAAAGATAGCCGAGTGGTTCTTCAAGGGAACTAAGCAGGTGTTTGTGCTGACGGGTTACGCCGGCACGGGGAAAACATCTCTCATAAAGCATACCGTTACGGACACTTTGCGCCTTACGGGCGGCGAAAGCGCGGTATTCGTCGCGCCGACGGGCAAAGCGGCGACCGTTCTCATCAAAAACGGAGTGCCCGCCTGCACCGTTCACAGGCTGATATATCAGGCGCAGACGGTCGAGCAGGAAATAACGGTAAACGGGAAGACAATCAAGACAGAAAAATTGGTTTTCAGGCGGAGAGAAGCCATCGACAAGGCGATAAAGCTGATAGTCTTGGACGAGGCTTCCATGGTCTCCGACGAAATGTTGGAAGATATCCTGCACTTCGGCGTCAAGGTGCTCATGTGCGGCGACGGGGCGCAGCTGCCGCCGATAGAGGGCTTCAACACCTTTTTGAAAAACCCCGACCACTCCTTAAAGGACATCGTGCGCCAACAGCTCGACAACCCCATAATCAGGCTTTCGCAACTTGCGCGCGAGGGGAAATTTCTGCCATATGGAAATTTCGGCGGCAAGGCGTTTGTGGTGAGCGGGCGAAAATTGAGCGAAGAGCGCAAAGCCGCGCTGTACGTCAAGGCGGAACAGCTGATTTGCGGGCTGAATTCCACGCGCGCAAAGATAAACGCGGAAGTCAGAAAAATTAAGGGATTTGAAGGACTTCTGCCCCAAAACGGCGAAAAATTGATATGCACTTACAATAATTGGGAACAATTTATCGACGGGGAAATGCGATTCAACCTCGTCAACGGCATTATCGGCACGGCGCGCGACCCCTTTTACGACGGGGCGACGGGGATAGGCTTCACCATGTTCAAGCCCGATTTCACGGACGAATACTGCCCCGACGCGCTGCCCTTCGACACGGGCATATTCGAAAACGGGCAATATCGCTACAAACACGGCGACTACTTCGCCAAATTCGACGAGAACGGGGAAGCCGTCGGCGCGTTTACGCTGAACAGGTTCGAATACGGCTACTGCATTTCCTGCCACAAGGCGCAGGGCTCGGAATTTTCCTCCGCGATAGTGTTCGACGAGAGCTACGCTTTCCGCGAGGACTCCTCCCGTTGGCTGTACACCGCCATTACCCGCGCGCGGGATAAGTTGATTGTTATAAGGTGAAGAAGTTGTTAAGGTGAAAAATATCCCTGCCCCTACTATATTCCCCCACCCCAAGGTGGGGGAATATAGTAGGGGCGCTCTTTATTCGCTGTCATTCTGAGCAAATGAGAGCACGAATGTGCTCGATTGCGCCGAAGCTCTCACACTGCGTAAGGGCAACGCCGTGTTCGGTCACCGTTCGCGCGAAACGATATGCGCTCACTCTCTCAAAAGGCGTAAGGATAACGCCTTTTTCGGTCACCACTTGCGCCGTTAATTTTTTAAGAATGTGGCGCGCTAATTAAGGGGTTGTCATTCTGAGCGATTAAGAACGCGCAGCGTTCGATAGAGCCGAAGAATCCCCTCGTGGTGGTAGGGAGTTGCGGTGAAACGGCGTTTTCGCTTAATACAACCGGACCCATTCGACTTCACTCGCCTGTCGGCTCGTTCCGCTCAGGGTGACAATAGGAAAAATTTTCTTGCGCACGCGGGCGGGGTAACAATAACGGGGTTAACGTCATTGGGCAAAATGATAAAAAATGAGCGTCGCCATAAGATAGGCAACGCTCATTTTTACGTCTTGATAACGCCGTCGTCGCGGGTGACTATGAGGGAAATCGTGAGCGCGTGCGGGGTGCAGATTATGGGCGCGCGGTTATCCTCCGTCAGCGCGGGGGTATATACGCAGTCCTTGCGCTGAGAGCAGTCGCTTTCAATTATTCTGACGGCGTTGTTCTTTCTGTCGATTTCTATCCTGTTAAAGCCCTCTCCCCCCTCCGCATGGAACGTGAGAAGCAGCCTTTCCTCCGTCTCCTCCTCCACCGTTATATATTCTCGGGAGAGCAGGTCGTAATCGCCGTCAAAATAATACAGGAACACGTCGCCGCCCTTATACGCCACGGCGAAGCCTTCCGACTTGCCGCCCCTGCCGACGAGCGCGAACGCGATAAAGAACGCCGCGATAATCGCCGCGAGCAAGCCGTAAATGAGCAGATCCCACGGGCGAAACCACTTCGATTTTTTTACCTGTTCTACCTTTTTAAGTGACATCTTTCAAAACTATCCTGCCGTTTTCGACGGTGCTCAATATGGGGAAGGTCGCAGACAAAATTTCCGACGGGCGGTTAGTTATTATGCCGTAGCTATCCCCGATTTCCACCAACATTATCACGATTTTATCGCCGAGTTTTTTCTCCGTGAATTCCACAGCCTTATCCCTTCCCATGCAGGCGAGCGCAGTAGTTAAGGCGTCGTCCTCGGCGGCGCTGCCGCCTATCACCGTCACGGAGGATATGCCCGTGCGAATGGGTGCGCCCGTGAACGGGTCTATGATATGGCAATACCTGACCCCGTCCACCTCGTAAAAATGCTCGTAATCGCCCGTCGTGGACAAGTTGACGTCCCTCACGCGCAGCGAGCAGAACGATTTGCTCCTGTCGCGGGGGTCGCAGAGTTTCAGTTCGTACAGTCCGTCGCCGCCCGAGTAGCTTTTGAGCGACATGCTCGAAGAGGAGAAATCGAAATACCCGCACGAGAAGCCGTAGTCTGACATCAACTTATCTGCGGCGTCGGCGCACCAGCCCTTGCCTATGCCGCCCAAATCTATCGCGAGGGTGTAATCATTCCCGCCCGCCCGCACGGTACAGTCGGGCTTTTTCGCGTAGTATTTGCCGCCCTCTTCCCTCAGCTCTATCTCCGTAAAATGCGATGAAAGAGAGGTGAACGCCGCAAGCGTTTCGCTGTCGGGCAGGCTTTCGGGCGGAACGCTTTGTGGGAAGTTATACGCGGCTACGCTGTGATAGACGGCGGGGTTGTAATAGCCCTCCGTGAATTCGCACATTTCCAGCGCGAGAGACAAAACCGAGTAGCAGGTGAAGTCGATTTCCGCCTCGCCGCCCGCGGGCAGGGAATTGAATTCGCTCACGCGGGAAGTTTCCGCCGTTGCGCTTATGCTTGCGTCCGCCTGCGCGATTTTCCCTTCCAACTCCTCCGCAAACGCCGAAAAATTCCCGTTTTCCGGCACGACGACGCGGGCGACCGCGCCCATCGCGTAGATATAGCGGGAATTATAGGAAGGCTCTTCCTTGCAGGAAGGCAGGCATAATGCAATTACGGCGGCGGCGATTATCGCCGCCGCCTTTAAAGGTCTTTTCATAAAAACTTATTCCGTCCTGAGCGCGACGACGGGGTCTTTCTTCGCCGCAGCCGAAGCGGGGATAAGCCCTGATATGAGCGTCAAGCCCACGCTCAGAACTATCATTATTCCCGCCTGCCACCAAGGCAGCGCGGCAATGCCCCAGACTCCCGCGAGCGCGACGACTATTATGTTGACTATCAGCGAGAGCAGATACGTCACCACTATGCCGAATACGCCCGCCGCGAGACCTATTATAAACGTCTCCGCGTTGAACAGCCGTTTGATGTCCTTCTTTCTCGCGCCGACCGCGCGCAAAATACCTATCTCTTTTACCCTCTCGACTACCGACACGTAAGTGATAATTCCTATCATTACCGTAGAGACGACGAGCGACAGCGCGGTGAACGCGACGAGCGCGATGGTTATCATCTGTATCATCGTGTTTATCATGTCTATTATCAGCCCGACCGTGTCGGTGTAAGTTATCTTATCCTTCAATTCGAGCTTGACGGTCTGCGCGTCGCCGTTGAAATCGGTATAGGCGTACTCCTCGCCCTTTTCGCACATGTCGTTCCAATCGTCGAGGTATGCGGTTATCACGTCCTTTTGGTTGAAGTCCACGGGGTAAAGATAGACGGCTATCGGCACTTTGCTGCCGCCGAGATACGCGTAGGTTATCGAGGAAGCCCCCGCGCCCGCGCCCGACACGCCGCCTATTATCGCGGACATGACCGTCGCGCCCGTGTCGATATTCGATTTGACGGTTTCAAGTACGTAATGACTCTCCTCGCCCTCTTCTTCTATGTAGTAATAATCGATATAGACGGGTATTTCATCGACCGCGCCGCCCTTTAAGAACTGCACGACTTCGCTATCCGCTTCCGTGTCCAAAATGTACTCCGTCAGCGCGTGGGTGTAGTAAAGACCCGTGTCGAGGCAGCCGTAGGAGACGTCCTCCTTCTTCTGCAAAATCATCTTTACGCCGAGCTCAACCTTCTTGTTGTACGCGTCCGCATTGTCGGTGAACGCGGGGAGATCGAAGCTCGTCTCGTCGTCCCCGCTTACCGTGTAGACGTCCGTATACGCGTTTGCGACGTAGCCGTCGGTCGTGGGCTTATCGGGCATCTTGACGAGCTGATACAAATCTTCCAATTCGTCGGGGTCTTCCGTGAACTGCATACCTATCAAAAACTGCTTTAACGCCTCGTTGCCCTGCTTGTTTCGTATAAGTATTATCTGTTCCGCAAACTGCGCCGCCTGCGCGGGCTCCATCATTCCCTGACCCGCCATTATCTGCGCGTACGTCCTCACCTGATCGTCCGTGAGACGGGGCGTTGCGGTAAACGTATGCTTGCTGTAAACGCAGTCGTTGGGGTAATAGGTGAACTTTTTCGCCGTATCTCCCACAAAGAAAGAATACGGGAAGCCGTCCTCGCCGACGAGCGTTATGTCCTCGTCCCTGCCCACGCCCTTAAACGCGTAGTCGAGGAATTCGTCCTCGGTGAAATACCCGAACTCGGCGAGCATCAGATCGTTGAACTGATAGTCGGTGACTACCATGACGAGCGTATCCTTTGCCTCGAACATCGCTTTGAGTTCGTCCTGCGTGTAGCCCGTCGTGACCGCCTCGCCGTTCTTATCGACCGCAAGGACGTCGTACTGCGACATTATGTAATCGAAGTTGTCGGGGACTTCGTCCAACGTCCTTACCGACCCTATCATGCTGCCCCACTGCTTGTATTCTTCCACGTGGGAGAGCACCGAGGCGTACATAGCCCTTATCGCCGTTATCGACATGTCTTTCGGCTCGTTGCTGCCCTCGGGCAAGTCGACGCCCGGCTTTACGTGAGACTGCAAATCGTCGCTCACGGTGAAATCGGTGTACAGGTTGTTTATTATGTTGAACGCGTAGTCGTACTGCACGACGTTTACACTCTCTTCGGGCATTTTGGAGACGTAATCAACGTACGCTTCCGTGATGGTGTTGGTCTTTTCGAAACCCTTTGCAAATGTACCCAACGTATCGAGAAGCGATTCGACGTAAATTTTATTGCCCTGCGCAAGCTCCTTTATATCGACGTTTAAGTTGTGCGCGGAGATGTCCATCAGCGAGGTGAAGTCATACGCGCTCTGCGTTATCGAAACGGGGTTGCCCGAGAGCATGTCGTTTTCCATAGTGCGGATATATCCCTGCACGCCCGCCGAAATTGCGAGCACCATGGAAACGCCTATGATGCCTATCGAGCCCGCCACGGAGACCATCACCGTGCGCTTGCGCTTGGAGAGCAGGTTTTTAAGGCTAAGCCCGAACGCCATTCCCACGGACATTGCCGCTTTCTTGCTCTTGCCGCTCTTCGCGCCGATAGCGCTTTCCGAGCTTTCCGAGCTTGCGGTATTTTCGGGATTTTCCTCGGACTTCTCCCCTTTCTCCTCTTTATCCTTGCCGTCGTAGGGCATGTTGTCGTCGGTTATGAGTCCGTCGAGCAGGCGGATAATGCGAGTTGAATACTTTTCCGCAAGCTCGGGGTTGTGGGTGACCATTATTACGAGGCGGTCGCGGGAGATTTCCTTTAAAAGTTCCATTATCTGCACGCTTGTGACCGAATCGAGCGCGCCCGTCGGTTCGTCCGCGAGCACTATCTCGGGGTCGTTTATGAGCGCGCGGGCGATCGCAACCCTCTGCGCCTGACCGCCCGAAAGTTGGTTGGGCTTGTTGTGTATCTTATCGCCCAGCCCGACCCTTTCCAAAGCCTCTATCGCGCGCTGCCGCCTTTCCTTTTTGGAAACGCCCGAGATCATGAGCGCGAGCTCGACGTTCTGCAAAATGGTCTGATGGGGTATCAAATGATAGCTCTGGAAAATAAAGCCTATCGAGTGGTTGCGGTATGTATCCCAATCGCCGTCCTTGTACTCCTTGGTGCTCCTGCCCTCGATGATGAGGTCGCCCGAGGTGTAGTGGTCGAGCCCGCCGATAATGTTCAAAAGGGTGGTCTTGCCGCAGCCCGACGCGCCTAAAATGGAGACGAACTCGCTGTCCCTGAATTTTACGGAGACGCCCTTCAACGCGTGAACCGCTTCGCCTGCCACCGCATAATCTTTTTTGATGTCTACAAGCTCTAACATGAAATTTTTCTCACCTTCCGATTTTATTTCATCTACTGCACAAATATTATCACTGCGCGGCGAGGCAAGTCAATATCCTGCGCGCGCATGCGCATAAAATTTACACGAATTTCAACGCCGTCACATTTATTTCACACAAACCGACGCGATTTTTTGCAAATTTTTACAAATCAGCCCAAAATGCCGCTTTACGCGTAATAGCTTCTATATGATAGAACGCCTATTATCTCAAACCCGCTTTCAGCCTTGCGAGCGAGCGTTCCCTGCCCAAAATGCCCATGACGGTGCATAGATCGGGTGAATTGGGCATGCCGCAGATAGCTATGCGCAAAATCTCGGCGACGTCCGCCACGCTCCCTTTGTACATTTCGGGGTTTTGTTTGTAGTCTTTCATCTCCGCGGCGAAGCCGAACTGCGAGGCGACGTCCTTGACCTTTGCAAACCATGCGGAATTGTCGTCCGCGGGGTCGTAAACCTCGGAAAACGCGTTCAAAACGCCGTTTACTATGTCGTTTGAGAAGCGGTAGCAATAGTCGGGCGCGAACGTGTCGTCGAAGAAATAATCGAGCATCTTCACCCCGCTTTCGGCGCGGACGATGTCCTTGCGCCTCTTCTTGCCGCCTATGCCGCATATCAGGTTCAACACCGATATTATATACTGCTTGTCGTCAAAATGAACCTTGTCCTTTTCGGTGCCGAACTCCCGCACCCAGCCGTTAAGGAAGTCGTACGTCTGCTCCGCGGAAAGATTTGCGAGTTCAGCCTTGGAGACGTCGTTCAATTTGTCTATATCGAACAGCGCGCCGCTCTTGCCCATTTTGCCGATAGAAAAGGGGAATTCGCGATAATCTTTGAGCGGGTTTTTCATCTCCCACTCCTCGAAGTTGGAATTTAAAATAGTCATCAGATATTTGACAACCGCCGTGGGGTAATAGCCCGCTTTGCGATAAAAATCGAGGGAAAGCTCGGGGTCTTTGCGCTTTGAAAGTTTGCGCTTTATCTCCCCGTCCATCTTCATGAGCGAACAGGTGTGCCCGTACTGCGGCAATTTGAAGCCCAGCAGCGAGAAAAGCTCCAAATGAATGGGAAGGCTTGACAACCACTCTTCGCCGCGTATAACAAGCGTGGTGCGCATGAAGTGATCGTCTATCGCGTGGGCGAAGTGATAGGTGGGTATGCCGTCCGACTTCAATATGACGACGTCCTGGTCGTTTTCGGTCACGGTTATCTCGCCCTTTATCATATCCTTGAACGTTATCTTGTTCGCCGCGTCGCCCTGCGATCTGAGCCTTATAACGAAAGGCTTCTTTTCGGCGAGGTTTTTGTAGATTTCCTCTTCCGAAAGGTTGCGGCACTTCGCATATTTGCCGTAATAGCCCGTTATTTCCTTGTTTTCGCTCTGCTTAGCGCGCACGGCGTCGAGCTCCTCTTCCGTGCAAAAGCAGGGGTAGGCGAGTCCGCGCTCAATGAGATTTTTCGCATATGCGCGGTAAATGCGCGCACGTTGGCGCTGATAGTAAGGTCCGTAGCAGTTCAAGGGGGAATCTATCTCCGCGCCCTCGTCGAAGTTCACGCCGAAATATTTCAGCGAGCGTATGACCGATTCCACCGCGCCGTCCACCTTTCTCTTCAAGTCGGTGTCCTCAATGCGCAGATAGAATATGCCGCCCGTGGTATGGGCTATGCGCTCGTCCGCGAGCGCGCTGTACAGATTGCCGAGGTGTATAAAACCCGTGGGCGAGGGCGCGAGGCGCGTGACGTAAGCGCCCTTCGGCACGTCCCTTTCGGGGTACATTTTCTCGTATTCCTCCAACGGCAGCAAGTCGTCGTCGGGTATGAGCGTTGCGGCAAGTTTAATATAGTCCATATTTGTCCTTCCTCGGAATTTGCGTTTTGCGTTATGTTTTTCGCGCGCTGCTCGCGCGTTATTTGCCTTATTTCTTTGCGTTTTTGTTATCGTCTTTATTGTCGGGGCGGAGGTTCTCTTTTCCCTCATTTGCCCCTTTCGCCTCATTGGTGACATCTTCGGGCTCGGGTTGTTCTTCCGCCGCCTGCGGCTTTACAGCAATTTCGCCGCCGCCTTGGTTGACGTCCTCTCCGTTATTGGCGAGGGCAGAAAGTCTATGCCGCTTGCCGAGCGCGCTCTTCACGGGGGAAATCACCCTGAAAAGCACCGTCGCCGCGCAGACGCCGACGGCGAGCCCCAAAATAGTCAAAAGGCACGCCACTCCCTTCGCCCCAGCGACGGACACGTCGCCGCCGACGAGCCCTTCCAT
>CANREX010000011.1 GCA_947629735.1 uncultured Clostridia bacterium | reverse complement strand
GAGGTGGGTTCAAGCAGTTTGAACGCGTACGTCCCGTCCGCTTCCGCCTCGAAGTTGTCGTAATCGAAGCCGTCCACTATTGTGACGTTGTCCTTGCCGAGGAATTCGCCGCCGTTTGCGTCGTAATAGACGAGGACGTCGTATTTATCGAGTTCGTCCGTCTTTTTACATGCCGCAAGCCCCGTGCAGAGCGCGATCACGCACAATATTCCCAAAATAAATTTTAACTTCTTAAACATATTGACCTGTCAATCTTTATCGGCGTCGTCGCCGTTGCCGTCTTCGGTTGTTTGTTCTTCCGCGCTTTCGCCGTCTTGTTCTTCTTCCGCTTGTTCGGTCCGGTTGACGTACGCATTATCCGATTCCGAACTTTCGGCTTCCGCGTTATCGACTTCCGACGCCTGAGCGAATTTTTCGGCTTTCTTCTTTTTAATAACTGCGGTTGCGACAACGTACGCGCATATCGCGACGAGCGCGCAGCCCGCTATTATAAGCCCGATATACAAGCCCAAGCCGTTGCCGTTATTATTGGTTTCGGGAGGATTTTCCTCTTCCGTTCCGCCCGAGCTTTCGCGGTCTTTCAGGAATTTAAGCGTAGCTTCCGCCGAGGTGAGCTTGGTGTAGTTGGTCACCAGAGCTTTCTGGTCGTCCGTGATTACGCCCGTATCGTAAGCCGCGCGCGCCGCCGTTATCGCAGCTTCGTCCGCAAGGGTTATCCTTTCGGGAATCGCGTCGATGAGCGCCATTACGCGCAGCGTTTCGTCCGTCGCCGCAAACGCGCCCTGCACTACTGTGCCGAAGTACTGCGACATTATGAACGTATCGTAATTCTGACCGTTGGCGGGTCTGACTATAACAATATTATCGCTTATATGACCTATATAGTCAACGAAATTCGCGCCGAAATAATAATTATTTGAGCTGGAAAGCGTCCACATATAGTATTTGCTTATGCCCAAACCTTCGTAGCCGGCGTAATTTCCCGTCAAAGGAAGGTTGGCGGAAGATACGTAATACGCCTCGTCGTACCTCTCTTCGAGAATGGGCGCATAGTAGCTGCAAAATACTACCGTAGTGAGGTTTTCACACTCGTAGAACGCCTTGTCGCCCACCGATTTTACGGTGGAAGCTATCGTGACCGCTTTCAAGGGTGCGCCCGCAAACGCGCAGTCGCTTATCCTCGCCGTGCCGTCCACTACCGTGTAGGTGAAGTCCTGCTTGCCCATCGGGTAGCATACCAATTCCAGACCCGTGCCTATCTTCTGATAGATGACGTCGTCTATGATTTGGACGTTATCGGAAATTTCGTAAGTCTTGATCTGCTCGGTGCCTATCACCCTTCCGTCGTCGAACTTTATCTCCTGCGTCTTGGCGAACGTCTCTATATTGCAGCCGTAGAAGGGGTTTTCGCCCATGACTTGCAGTGCGCGCGCGTCGCCGAAGGATACTTGCGTAACCTTTGAGTTGGCAAACGCGAAGTCGCCTATCTCCTCCGCCGCGGCGAGCGTCACGCTTTCAAGCGCCGACTCCGCGAACGAATATGCGCCGATATATACCGCCTTATCGAGGTTATCGACCGTCGCAAGCGAGGTGTTGTAAGCAAACGCATAGTCGCCGACAAGAGCGCCGTCTTTGAGCTTGACGGACGTCAGATTGTTGTTCTCGAACGCCATCGCGCCGATAACTTCCACGTTGGAAAGGTCGAGCGAGCCTTGTATATCCGCGCCGTAGAACGCGTTCGGCTCTATCAACGTCCCGCTCTCGGGGATATTTACCGTTTTGAGCGAGGTGTTGAGCAAGAACGCCGCGTTGGCTATCGTCTCCAACGAGCCGAGCTTCACCGACGCGAGCTTGGAGTTGTACGCGAACGCGTATGCGCCCACTTCGCTCGCCGAGGAGAGGTCCGCTTCCTCGATTTCGGGTGCGAAATAGCTGTTGACGTAGCTCGAAACGTAAAAATTGCCGTCGCGGTAGAAGAAGTTACGCGCCCGCGAATAGACCGTCCTCGTCCCGCGCGTAACGGCGTAGTAATCGTATGCGACGTTGCCCGAGAAGGCTATCGCGCCTATCGATTTGACTGCGGAGAGGTCAACGCTCTTCAACGACACCGCGTTGTAGAACGCGGCTTCGCCTATCGTCGCGCCGTCGCCGAGCGTCAGGGTCGCAAGTTTCACGTTGCCCGCGAACGCGTTCGAACCGATGTCCGCATTTGCGCCTATGCTGACTTCCGCGAGCTTGGACTGCGAAATTTCGGAAATGTTGTATTTGTAGAACGTTATTCTGCTCTCCACTTCGCCCGTCGCCTCGTTCTTGATATCGTAGGTGTAGCGGGTGTAGTAGTAGTTGAACACGGTCGTATCGTCGGTGCTCTCATATGTTAAGTCCGCAATGGGATTTGCGAACGCGCCGAGACCTATCTTGGCGTCGTCGCCTATCGTCACGGAAGTGAGGCTCGTGCAGTTGTAGAACGCGCCCTCGCCTACCTCTATCTTGTCGGGAAGGGTGACTTGCCTTACGTCCGTCCTTGCAAAGGCGTAGTTGCCTATGCTCGTCACCTTCGAAAGGTCGGGGGTCTGCTCTATCTTAGTATTATAGAACGCGTACGCGCCTATTTCCGTGAGGTTGGGCATCGTGAGCACTACGAGGTTGGTGCAGCCCGCAAACGCGTACTCGCCCACCTTTACCGCGTTCTGCGCGATTACCCTCGTCATGTTGGTGTTGCCCGCAAACGCGCCCGCCTCTATCTCGGTGGCGGTAATGGTTACAGTGCCCCTCGCGGAGTCCGCGGCGGGAGCTCTTAAAACGAGTTTTTCGCCCTCGTAGATGTCCGCGCCGTTATTTTCCGTCTTGAATACCGTGTTGTTTCTGTTTATTGTGAATTGCTTGACCGCCGTCTTGGCAAACGCGTATTCGCCGATTACCGCGACGTCCCTGCCGAGGGTGACCGATTCAAGCCTTGTGCAGCCCGAGAACGCGTATGCGGCGAGCACGGGGGTGTTGATGCTTACCCTTATGAGCTTGGAACAGTCCGCGAACACGTAGGGTGCAATCTTTATCTTTGCGGCTTTGAATTCGAGATTGGTCATATCCGCATTGCCGCTGAACGCGCCCTCTCCGAGAGATTGAGACGACGCGGGCAGCGTGAGCGATTTGAGCTTGTTGTTCGCGAATGTGTAATTGCCTATCGCCACTACCGAGCTGAGGTCAACTTCCTGGAACGCGCAGTTTCTGAACGCGTCGCTGTTTATGAACTGAACTTCGCCCAAATTGACCTTGCTGAGCTTGGTGCAGCCGAGGAACGCGCCGACGCCTATCTTTTTGAGCGACGAGGGCAGCACTACCTCTTCAAGCGCGGTGAGGTTGGCGAACGCATACTGCTGTATCGTCTCCACGCCTTCGGGGATAATCACCTTCTTTATCGTATCTTCGCCGATATACATCTGCTTGATATAGAGAGGGTCTTCTTCGTCTATGACGTCGCCCGCGGAGGTATCCTTATCTACGTATTCATAGTTGGAGAACGCGTAGGAATATATCTCGGTTATGCCCCTGTCGTCGGGTATGGTGACTGTTCCGCCCAAGCCCTTATAGGACATAAGGTAAATGCTGTTGGTGGTGAACGGGTCTTTTACCGTTATATTTATTCTTTCCGAATAGAGGGTGGGCTTGCCTTCATAGCGCACGCTTACGGTGACTATCGTCGTGCCCTCCGCCTGCGCTACTATCGTGCCCGTATCGTCTACCGTCGCCACGCGCGAGTTGCCCACAGAATAGACAACGGAAGTCGCTTCGGGGAAGTAGGAATCGAGGCTGTACTTTACGGTCACGCTCTCCGAAGGAAACATGGAGAGGCTGTACGAATTGCCGAAGTCGTTGTCGTAACCCGTCAAGCCTATCTCCCTCTCCTTGTTGGAGACGCTGTAATACGCTTTATTGGTGTGATAGGAAGTGAGCGTGAACCTGTTTACCTGCGGTATGGAATATCCGCCGACGTAACCTTCGTCGTCTTCCGAAAGCACCGTAATCTTGACGGACGCGCTGACCGCATTGCCGTCCTTATCGTTGCCCCTTGCGGTGATAGTCGTTTCGCCGCTCTTCTTTGCTACGAGCGTCTGGTTGATTACCGAAGCGACGTCGGGGTTGCTCGAAACGAAGTCGAGAGTCTGTACCCAGCTGTCCGCGGGATAAACTTTGAGCACCGACGTGAGGTCGAGCGTTTCGTTGGGGCTGAGCTTTATCTCTTCCGTCTTTTCCCCGTCGCGCTCGAAATACATTGCCGCGAACTCGTCGGGAAGGGAAATTTCGTATGAAGCGCAGTTCATCGCGTAGTCATAGCAGGTCACGATAAACGAATTGTTGTTCCTTACGAGCGTTGCGCTGCCGTCCGATTCGTACTTTATACCGCAGGACTGCTTTATCAGCGGAACGTAGTCGGTGAGTTCGACCGTGACGGTGGACGTCGAATTGAATCCCGAATATACGGGCGTATAGTACTTGCCGAACGAATTGAGCGCCACCATGTAGCGGGGGTCTTCCGACTCTGTCGCATAACCTAACGAGACCGCTTGCGAATAGTGGTTGTCGTATACGCTTATATCCGCAAACAGCTTGGTCTTTTTGGTAGTCCTGTCGTATTCCGTCCTGTAAACGACGCCCGTCACCAACGGAGCTTCGAAGTCTATGAACAGCGGGAACGTGAATGTGCCGCGCTTGTTTTTCTGGTCCGCCTTGTCGCCGTAATCGATGTACGCGTCGAGCGTTACCGTGTATTTCGTGTTGTTTTTGAGGTCGTACTCCAACGCGCCGAAATCGACGTCCACGCTCGAAGCGTATATGTTGCTTCCGCGGGAGAATGACTTGGTCTGGTTGTTTTCCTGTCTTGAAAAGACTACCCTGCCCGTCGCGTCCTCGGTTATTGTGATGTCCACTTCACGGCAGTTCCTCAAAAGTCCCGCATTGACGCTCCTTATCCTGTTGAGCGTCGCGTAAGACGTGCCCTCCTTGTTGGAGATGGCTATCTTGCCCTTGTCCGCCGCTATCTGAGTGGCATTGGGGTCTTGTATGAAGTAGTAAGAGCCGAGCGTGCCGATATAGTCGGTGTACAGTCCGCCGAGAACTCTGGTCGCGTACGCGTCCTCCATGAGTTTATCAGCTTCGTCTATGCCGTCGTTGACTTCGTCCTTGTTGGTGTCGTAATACTCCTCGTCGAAGATGGGAGCTTGCGTCCAATCGCCGTAGAACGCGAGCATGGGAACGCTGAGATTGACGCCCGTGCCCTGCGCCGCGGTCAAGGTGATGAAGCCTTCGACATACATGCCGTTTTCAAACGATTTATCGAGGTATTCCTTATCTGCCGCCGAAAGGGTGATTTTAACCGAAACTTTCGCCGTGCCTCCCGCGCCGACGGAGACGTTCTTGCCCTCGCAAGAGCCGCCCGTAACGCCCGTTATCTCCAAAACCGCGTCGTCGAACAGGTAGCCGTCCTCGGTAACCGTCGTTTCGCCGTGGCTCGTATAAGTCGTGCTGACGCCTTCCGTCATGACGATAGAGCCTATATCGTAAGAAACGGTCTGCTTGGAGACGTTGTTGACGTCGAAAGTCATCTCATAGACGCCCTTCTTCTGCTTGTCATCGCCGAGCTCTATCTTTGTCTTGTCCATAGCGACGGTGTTTCCGTCGGCGTCCTTTTCATATGTGGTTATATAGGAAGCGGAGTTTATCGAGGACATTATATTCATAAGTCCCGAGCCCTGCTTTCTGACCGAATACGCCAAACCGTTCTTGTTGTAGACGATATCCGCCGTGGACATCATCAGCTGATTTACCCTTGTGGTGACTTCCTGAGGGGTGAGATCGCCGAATATCTTTGTGCCGTCCGAGTTGAGACCCGACTTGACGTAGTCCCTGACGAGGGCTGTCGCGCCCGCCTGGTTGGGCGCCGCCATGGAAGTGCCCGAAAGTCTGTCGTATCTCTGTCCGGGCACACAGGAGTAGATTTCGCCGCCGTGCGCCGTTATTTCGGGCTTGATTTTGAGGTCGGAAGTAGGTCCCCAGCTCGAAAAGTCGGACATGAAAGGTCCTGCAACCTGCTCCCTGCTTATGTGCAGCGTGCCCGTGCCCGCAGCCGCGAGCTTTTCGCCCTCGTCCTGCGTGATCGAGCAAACCGCGCCTATATCCTTGCCTACGGACATCGATATCGAGCCCGAGACGTTGTTGTAAATTATGATACCCGCCGCGCCTTTTTCCATGAGCGCGACCCTTACTTTATCTTCGAACGTGGTGTCGCCGCGCTTTACCAGAACTATCTTGTTGTGGTAGAAATCGCCCGTCTCCATATAGTCGGAGGAACGCCCCACGCCGGGGATAGTCACGTAGTCGAAGTCATAGCTGTTCTCCGCGCCGACGGTTTTTAAGATATCGTCGACGAAGTCCTTCTGCTCTACCGAGGAAGTCGTCGCTTCCTTGAAGTAAATTATGTCGTCGAGGTACTTTATATAGGGGGTCTTAACGCCGTCTACGGAAGCTACCGAGAGCGACGCGCCATATGTCGAAGGCGAGCCGACCGTGCCCGAATCGGGGTTGGAAGTCAAGCCGAGGTTGCCGTTTTTGGTCGAACCGAAAGTGGAGTTGTAATCGTTGCCCGCGGCGACGATGAGCGATATGCCCGCTTCCTCTATGCTGTCGTAAATTTCGTTCTTTCTTACGTCGTCTATCTCCCTCGAAAAGCCGCAAGTGCCGCCGAGCGACATGTTGATGACGTCGACGCCCAACTTTACGCTGTCTTCGAGAGCGGCGAGAATCCAGCTCGTCTTTGCGCCCTCGGAGCTGTCGGAAAAGACCTTCATTATCGCGAGCTGCGCGTTGGGCGCGACGCCCGTTATCTCGTCGTCCTTGCCCGCTATAATGCCCGCGACGTGCGTGCCGTGTTCTTCGTTGATGGGCGCGACGTCGGGATCTTTGTCCGCGTAGTCGTAAGCGTAGGGAATTTTCTTGCTGACATATACGTCGTTGCCCGTAAGCCCGGGGGTGAATTCAGACGCCCTCAAAGACGTCGTCCTGACCTTTGTAGCTATTTCGGCAGCGGAGAAACCTTCCGCCTCTTCCGGAGGGTCTATTGCGAACGCCGTGTGCGTGTAGTCACAGCCCGTATCAAGAACTGCGACGACGACTTTGTCGCCCTGATAATCGCACTCGGAGCTGTCGAAAATGCCCGTTTCGTAGACGTCAACCTCGTTGGTGACGACCTGCGTTTCCGCAGGGTAGTATACTTCGCCGACGATTACCTGCGATTCGCCCTCGAACAGGGCGTTTACCGCGTCGAAGTCGGAAGCCTTGACGGTCACTTCGAAGCCGCTTAAAAGCGTGTCGTACTTTTCGCCGAGCGTGTACTTGATGCCCGAGGAGCGCAACGTCTTTATGAGGTTGTTCCTCTCCATCTCCACCTTGTCGGCGGCAACGCGCGCCGCCTCCGTCTTCAAAAAGCCCGAAAACGTGCCGCCGAACGGCGAATCGTTGTAGACGTCCATTACGGAATCCGTGCTCATGGAGATGATTACGGAGATATCCTGATCGTCCGCCACTTCCTCGGGCAGGCGATATACGACGTTGCCGTCGAAGTACTCTTCCGTGCGGTTGTCGACCAAACCGTCAACCTGCTGTATGCGCCCGCCGTCTGCGGTTACGTTTGCGGTTTCGTCGCCCTTGAATGCGAACGCCACCGTGCTCGCCGCGAAAAAGCCCGCGGAAAGCACCGCCGTCATTCCTATTGCCGATTTTCTTAACTTAGCCATTTATTTTCCTTTCAGTAATTTTATTTTTACTTTTTTCACATCTTCGCCGCGCGTCGCTTCTTCCGCGCCGCGCGGCGCGTATTTAACTTTAATCTTTTTATCTTATCTTTTTATCTTTTTGCGGTTATCTTCTGCTGTTTGCCCGCGTTTTGTTGCGGGCGGCTGCCGCGTTATCCCGTATGGGTGCGGTTTTGCCGCTTTACATTATTATTTAATAATATTGAGATATTAAGACGCCGCCTTTGTCTCGTCGTCATCGCCTTCCGACTCTTCGCCGCCCGTGGTGGGAACTTCCGTAAGTTTTGCCTTGCCCTTGATTATCTTAACGGTGTAGCTGAGAGTATCCGAAACTTTTGCGGTGTAAACGCCTTCCGCAAGAGTGCACTCCGTTACGGTATAGACGATCACAGCCTCTTTTTCCTCGTCGTAGACGAACAATGCCAGAACTTTTTGCGCGGTTTCGTCGATGTCGACGTAGGATTTGCCGCTCTCGTCATAGTACGTCTTTACGTTTTCGAGCTTGGTTATTTCCAAAGTGGTCTCGTCGAATTCGGGAACGATGCGGCTGTAAACCTGCTTGTCTTCGTCAGAAGCGTTATCGCCGAGAGCGTTGCGCTTCAAGTTTATCGCGTAATATTCGGTCGCGGTTATCTTTCCGTCGTCGCCCTTCGTCCTCGAAACGTAGTACACGCCGCCGTCGCGGTTGAGACCTCTGTCGAAGGTTATCTTATCGCCATCCATGAGCGACATGCTGTATATCGATCCGCGGTTATACAGGTCGGAATAGATGACTGTGTTTACCGTGAGCGTGTAATTTCCGCTCGTCAGCACCTGCTTGCGCGTCACGTATTCCATCGCATATGCGTTCATGCCCATGAACGAGCCGAGCGAGAACGCCATCTCGTATTCGCAATCGTCCGGAGCGGTGAAGCTGAGGGTGTAGCGGGAAGTTGTCTCGTCATATTCGACGGGCACTCTGTTCAGACTTATTATATTGCCTTCGAGGTCGTACATGCCGGAGCTCGAACCGAACGCCGCCGTCAGATAGGTCTTTCCCGTCGATTCCGAATCCGCGTCGTATTCAGTGTTGATTTGCAACATGCCGTAGGTATTGGACACGGATATGCCGAAGAGCTGTCCGAAGAGCGCGTTGAGCAGATATGTCTGCGCATAGAATATGGGAGACATATCGTCGAGCCCGACTATCGTAAACGTGCTGAGCGAATTGCCCTCTGCGTCAACGCCGCCGTATGTGAGCGCGAGCTTGAACCTCAACGAACTCGAACTTATATACATATAGTAATCGGAAGTGCCGTCCTCGTTTGTCAAGCGGTTTATGGTGCAGCTGTAATTCGTGCCGCCTATCGTGGCTCTGCCGCTCGCCTGGTAGGAATCTTCGCCGCCGCGGGGCGAGAATATAAGGCTTTCTATGGGCTGCTTTTCTATCGTTTTTTCGCCGCCTTCGCCTTCGACAGACACGGGAGCGCGGTAGTTATTCTTGTCGCTCTCTATCCTCGTAAAGGTTATCGCGCTGCCGTCGTTGAACAAATATTCTTCCCCTTCGTATACTATCTTTTCAGTACCGAACTCGCCCAAATCTCTCGTTCTGAAACCGTATTTGCTTACGCCGTCGCCACCCTCTTCGACATATTCATAGATAATTATGTGGTTATCCACTATGTCGTAATAATAGGTGTCGTCCGTGCCGTTGATTATGGCGAAGCCGTACCGCGTGAAGTTCAGAACATTCATGTCGGTGGTGTAATATGCGCGCGCCCTCAGCGATATGGGCGTTGCGGTGAGCGCGACGTCGTCGTATCTGTAAATCGCCGCGTCCGTGCCGTCGTCGTTGATATAGTAGAACAACTCTTCGGTTATTATCTCGTACATGCCGACTTCAACCGCGCCTTCCGCAGTGTGCTTTACAGCCATGCCGTATCCGTTGAGCTCTATTACCGACCAATCGGATTCGCTGACGTATTTGCCGTAGAACTCGTCCATATAGGTGAAGCAGAATACGTTATAAGGCGTGGAATCGATCTGTATTACGTCAAATCTGCCTTCCCTGTCAACCACGTCTACCGTGCCGTTGGAATAGCTTATGAATACCCTGTCGCCGTCTAACGTGTAAGAGCCGTCCTCGTCTATGAACTTATCTTCATATTGATTTTTCTGCGTGTTGAGTTCCCTCGTGAACACTTCGAGCTTGCCGTAGCCGTCGAAGCGCAGATAGTAGCCGTTTAAGTGCCTGTTGTTGAACAGAATATATGTTCCGTACGCCTCGTCGCGGAGGGTGAATGTCTTTTCGCCGCCTACTTCCTTAATATCTAAATATACATAGCCATCGGAATAGAGCAGGGTGACGAAGTTGTTTTCATCCACGATATAGGTACATTCCCTGCCGTCGAGCTCCGCGCTCGTGCCGTAGCCGTCGAGTTCGAGCACATTATATTCCGACAAGTATCTGCCCGCCGCCTTTTCGTTGTAGCGCGAATAGTATTTTGCGCCCGTCCTCGTGTTAGTAAGCATCTTGTATTTGAACGTTATGGTGTTGTCGTCCGAGGTGAATACGTTTTCGCCGTGCACGGTGTCCATCTTGACTTTGCCTTTTACGGTATTGACTATATCCCTGCCGTTTGCGTCCTGACCCGTAACCGTGTTATAGGTGCAGACGTAGAACTCCTCGTCGCCAACTTTCGCAAGTCTGCCCGTGAACGAAAGATAGGAAGAATCGTCTACCACCCATTCGGGGTCGAGCGCGTCGAGGGTGTAGGGCGCGTAGTCGAGCAGCTCGAACGTCTTATCCGTTTCGTTTATGATAAAGTACAGCGCGCTGTTGGAAGCTACCGTGAGTGTAAGCAAGCCCGTAGACGAGGTGCGCCTGTAAGAGCCAGCGATGTTCGTCTCCTCGCCGCCGCTCGTAACCGTGTATATGGCAACATTGCCGTTATCGAGAAGGGCAAGCTTGCCGCTCTGACCCGCTATGGGGTTATATTCCGTATAGAGCGGAGTATCCGCCGCGCTTTCCGTTTGCTTGTACTTTACCCAGACAGATACATTGAATGTGCCTGCCGCCATCGTAGACATAGATGAAGTTGTAAACACAAATTCGCTGAATTCGGCGGGGAAGGGAACGGAAAGCTCTTCCTCAGTAACGATAGCCGAATCCCACGTGGTTTTCTTATATACATACAAGCCGTTAACAAGTTCCCATGTGCCCGTGGAGACTTTTGTTACCTTCCTCTCCTGCGCGGGGGAACAATAGATAGAAGCCGTACCCTCTCCGTTGTCGTTGAGCACGAGATAGGTCGCATTGTAAATGTTAACATTTCCTGTTTCGGGATTAAGGCGCGCGTAGTTGAGTTCTCTGTACCCCGCAGACTTCTTGACGAATGTTTTCGCAGTTACGATAAAGTTTGCGTATTCCCTGCCGTCCACTATCATCGTAACAAGCGAATCGCCGAAGCCCGTGGAACTTGTTGAGTAGTAACCGTTGACACTGCCGCCCGCATAGCTGTAAACCGCTTTGCCGCAGCCGTCGAGTTCGAGCGTTTCGCTGCCGCTCGTCGCGGTCAAATCGTAAGCTTCATTGTAAATCAAATAGCAGTGTTCGTCGTTGATATCCACGAACTTGCCCGTGAACAGCACGCTCGTCGAGCCGCTGGAAGATACGGAAACAAGGGTGAACATATCGCCGTCTACAAAGCTGAGGCAAGTTGTAGCAGAGCCGTTCTGCATCAACGCCGCCGTGTGGAAGCCCGTAAATACTACGGAATACTGCGATGTATAATAGGTGAGCTGACCGTTTACCACCACTCCGCGATAAACCGTGCCGGCTTCATATTCCGCCTCGTCGCGGACGCGGAATGCATTGTAGACCTCGCCCGAGCTCACTCTTGCGGTGGTGAGCATAAATATCGCCGTCTGCCCCGCGAGAGTGCCTTCCGTAAACGTCGCGTGGAGATAACCATCGTCGTCGACGGTAAACGTGCCTTCGTTTATATCGCTATCTATCTGATAGCGCAAGCCGTTGTAGCCGTCAAACGTAAGTTTGGTATTGCTATACAGCGAAGCCGACGCCCCGCTGCCTTGCAGGGTGACGTCATAGAGATAATATTCGGCGTTGATAAGCGCGCCTATATAGTAAGCAAACGTGCCGTCGGGAAGTATCTTGCACTCGGTGTGGGGTTCGTCGTACTCGCCCGCAAATACCGCCATGCCCGTTTCGGCGTTGTAAGTGCCCTTGAAGAACACGCCGTCGCGATTGAGATACGCCACGCCGCTCTCTTCGTCGGTGATATAGATTGAATCACCTCCGCCGAACAGCTCGGAATACCCCTTGGACCATACGCCGTAAAGGCTCATATCCCTGTCGGGTTCAAATGTCGAGATGACTTTTTCCTGCTCTTCGTTGAACACGTTGCCCGTCATGGAATCGACTTCGTAAGCTGCTTCGCCGTCAGTGGTGAAGCCCCAGCCCACAAGGCAATAGCCGTCGGTGAACAGGTCGGAAGGAAGGGTTACGGGGTCGCCGTACCTCTTGGTGACCGTGCCGACAGGCTCGCCGTCGCTGTCCGCTTCGGGATAATTGGCGTAGAAGTTGACGGTGTAGGAATTCCTCGTCAGATAATACGTGAATACGTTGTCCGAAGCCGTCTCGGAAAGGGTGAGTTCCAATTCGCTCCCCTCATGCTCCTCGTCTATGGAGAAGCCCTTGATGACGTCCGCAGGCAGTTCGGGAGAGAGAGTCGCGCCGACATAGCCGTAATCCACGACGTCCTCTTCGTCTTTCACAAACTCAGTGCCCGCGAGGTTTTCCTTGTACACGACGATAGTGTATTTTACCTTGTACCTCGCCTCTAACGTAACGTTCGCCGAGGGCATTTTGGTGTTGGCGGTGACTTCCGTCGTGCCGTTGAGCCATGCGTCGAACTTGTAATCCGCCTTGGTGGGCGTATAGTTTGCCAAAGCCTCGTAAAGGGAAGCGCCCTCTTTAAGCGTAAATGAACTTGAAGCGAGGCTGCCGCCCTTCGCGTCGAGCGTTACCGTGAAGAGCTGCGACCACTTTGCGTAGTAAGTCGCGTTTTCGGAAGCGGTCACTTCCGTTACCGCCGAACCCGTAAACGAGGAATCGGCAAACCAACCCTCGAACACGTAGCCGTCCCTTTCGGCTTCGGGCAATTCGAACTGTTCGCCCTCTTCGAGTTGCTTTTCCGTAACCTCGTTATCGCCGTACACCAGCGAGATAGTCACTTTGTTCTGATTGCCGCAGGCAGCGAACGCCACGCAGAACACGCATGCGAGCAAAACAACCAGCGTTGCGAAGAACTTCTTCATATGATTTCTCCTTGCATATATTCCGTAGTATTTGCAGTAAATTTATAATTTTTTTATAACTACTTTGGCATTTATTATAGCAATTTCGACCTTGACGTGTCAAATAAATTCATTCCTTAATATATCAATTTAGCCCAAAATCGAAAATTTCATTTTCTTTACACATAATAAAAAATGATAAATCTTATAAGTTTTGGTTATAGATTGACGTTTTTATACATTTATCGTGAATATTTTCACTTTTTTGCATAAAATTGGCAGTGAGCGCCATTATGAATAATATCTGCAAGACGACTGCATAACCGCATAAAAGTCGCCCGAAAAATAAAGGGGCGAAGCGGTTTTTGCCGCCCGTCCCTATATATAATATTGTAATTTTTGACTTTTTTATCCCCTTTTGAAACGCACTTACAAGCCCCGCAAACGGCTTGTTTTACACCTTTTTAAACGCCTTAAAAGGCTGTTTTTTTCTGGCTTTTGGGGCGTTTTCGGGCGTTTCTCCCGCCGTTTTTTGCGCCTTTTATTGCCCGAAAAGACGGTTGATTTCAACACGTTTTAAACGCTGTTAAAAGCCGCAAAGCAAAGTTGATTTCACACTATTTTGGGGCGTTTTTCAAGCCGTGCAAAGGGCGTTATTACTCCCCTTCGGAAGGGTCGGGAAACTGCGCCTTGTCGTACTCGATGCCGTTCTTGTCGTAGTAGTCCTTTATCGCCGCGCGGATAGCCTCTTCCGCCAGAACCGAGCAGTGCATTTTATATGCGGGAAGCCCGTCGAGTGCCTCCGCAACCGCCTTGTTGGTGAGCTCCAACGCCTGCGAAAGGGGCTTGCCCTTTATCATCTCCGTCGCCATCGAGGAGGAAGCAATCGCGCTGCCGCACCCGAAAGTGTTGAACTTGACGTCGGAAATTATCCCGTCTTTGACCTTGATATAGATCTTCATTATGTCGCCGCACTTGGCGTTGCCGACTTCACCTATCCCGTCCGCGTCGTCCAACTTTCCGACGTTGCGGGGGTTGGTAAAATGATCCATGACCTTTTCGCTGTAAAGCATATTTTCTCCTTTAAAATAAGCAAATTTTCAAGCCGCGAAAGAAGTTTTTTCTTCCTTTACGTAGTTTTTCGATTAAATTTTTCGCCGTTTGATCGGGGCAAAACGGGCGCTTTTTTCTGCGCTTCTTTGCAATTATTTTGCGTTTTTTTGCGTTTCTTCTGCAATTTTTCAATGCAAAACGGACTGTTTTGCGATTTTAAATCAGGTGAGGGCGTTTTCCCTTTTCGAGGTCCTCCCAGACGGGAGAAATGGAGCGAAGATAATTCACCACCTCTGGAACGGAGCGTATGATAAAGTCGATGTCCTCCTCCGAATTCGCCTCCGAAAGGCTGAGCCTTAAAGAGCCGTGCGCGACCTCGTGCGGGAGACCGAGCGCGAGCAGCACGTGGGATGGATCGAGAGAGCCCGACGTGCACGCCGAACCCGACGAAGCGCATATGCCCTTTGCGTCGAGAAGGAGCAAAAGACTTTCCCCCTCTATCCCCTCGAAACACATGTTGACGTTGCCTGGAAGCCTGTTTTCGCGGCTGCCGTTGAGTTTGCTGTGGGGTATGCGGGAGAGCCCGTCGATGAGTTTATCGCGCAGAAACGCGAGCTTTTTCATATTCTTTTCCAGATTGCCCGTCGCCTCGCACAGCGCCGCCGCCATGGCGTTTACGCCCGCGATGTTTTCCGTGCCCGCGCGCCTGCCCTTTTCCTGCGCGCCGCCTTCTATAAACGTCTTTAAGGGCACGCCCGTCCTGCAAAAGAGGAAGCCCACGCCCTTGGGACCGTGGAATTTATGCGCCGAAGCGGAGAGCATGTCTATATTGTCCTTACGGACGTCCACGGGGATATGCCCCACCGCCTGCACGGCGTCCGTGTGGAAGATAACGTTGCGCTTTTTGCACGCCTTTCCTATCTCCTCTATCGGCTGAATAGTGCCTATTTCGTTGTTGGCGTACATCACGGTGACGAGCGCGGTGTCGTCCCTTATTGCCTCCTCCACCTGCTTTGCAGTTACCGCGCCGTACGGGTGGACGTCGAGATATGTGACCTCGAAGCCCTCCTTTTCGAGCTTTTTGAGCGTGTGTAGGACGGCGTGATGCTCAAACGCCGTGGATATTATGTGCTTTTTGCCGTGCGCGAGCCCCGCATATGCCGCCGAGCGTATCGCCTGGTTGTCCGATTCGCTCCCGCCCGAAGTGAAATAAATTTCGCCCGGTTGCGCGTTTATGCACTTTGCGATTTTTTCGCGGGCGCTTTCAAGCGCTTCCTTTGCCACCTGCCCCACCGTATGCAGCGAGGAGGGATTGCCGTAAATTTCCTTTAAATAAGGGGTCATAGCCGCGATAGCCGCGTCGCTCATAGCCGTGGTCGCAGCGTTGTCCACATAGATAGTCTTTGCCATATTTCCGCGTTTTTAATTCCTACTTAATAAGTATGATATTATTATAAAAAGTAATTCCTATTTTGTCAATAGGAATTGCATTATCTTTTGAAATCAATAAAATTTTTTTGCAACATCAACTTTTTTGCCCCGTTCCGCGTGCGCGCCTTATATACAAAGGACATAAAGCCGAACGCGCCCTAAAAAAGCGACGGCTTCGGCAAATTTTTCGTAGATGTCATTTCCGCGCGGTCAAAGTTATTTAGACGTGGGCGGAAAGTTAATAGCGGCGGGTCGGGAAATCACCTCAATAAGTCGGAGAGTTTTTTGGATTTGAGAAAGTTCATTATGACCTCGTCCAGCTCCCGCCAGAGGGGCAGCGAAAGACAGCTTTCCGCGTTTTCGCACGTCATCTCGCCGTCGAGGCAGGAGACGGGCGCGAGCGAACCTTCCGCCGCGGTGATTATTTCCGCGACGGTGTAGCTTTCCGCGGCGCGGGCGAGCATATATCCGCCCGTCTTTCCGCGCGCGGAGAGTATCAAGCCCTTCTGGGAAAGCTGGGATACTGTGCTTTCGAGGTATTTCTGGGATTCGCGCACGCGTTCCGACACGTCGGCGAGGGAGATATATCCCTCGCCCGCGTGCTGTGCCAGATCTATCATCACTTTAAGGGCGTTCCTGCCCTTTGTCGTTATCATCATAACGCTATCCTCCCGCCTGTCGGGCGGCGGTTTCAGCCGCCGTACTCTATCATTTTTTCAATGGGCTTCACGGCGGCGAGCCTGAGCTCCTCGCTCATTGTAATCTCTTCCCCGCCCTCGCCTTTGAGGCAGTTGTACACGTCGGTGAGCGTGACCGCCTTCATGTTGTGGCAGACGAGGTCTTTTGACAGCGGGTAAAATTTCTTGTCCGCGCACTCGAATTGCAGCCTTTCGGTTATGGAATTCTCCGTGCCTATTATGAATTCGGCTGCGGGAGACGTCTTGGCGTACTCCGTTATCCCCGAGGTAGAGCCGACGTAATCGGCGTGTTTCACCACGTCGGGAACGCACTCGGGGTGGACGAGGAACAGGGCGTCGGGGTGCGCTTTTTTAGCCGCCAGCACCTCTTTTTCGCCTACCCGCGCATGCGTGGGACAGCCGCCCGAGAGCAGCTTGAAATTCTTTTCGGGCACTTGGTTTTTGACAAACGTGCCGAGGTTTATGTCTGGAATGAACAGTACGTCTTTCTGCGGTATCGCACGGCAAATTTTGACCGCCGACGAGGAAGTCACGCAGACGTCCGCCACCGTTTTGAGTTCCGCCGTCGTGTTGATGTAGGCGACGACGGCATAGCCGGGATAGCGGGCTTTGACCTGCTCGATGAGCTCCCTGTCCATCTGCTCCGCCATAGGGCAGCCCGCCGTGGGGTTAGCGAGATACACCCGCTTTTGCGGGGAGAGCATCTTGACGACTTCCGCCATGAAGCGCACGCCGCACATTATCACCTTGTCCGCGGACGCGCTCTTCGCCTTTACGGAGAGCGCATAGCTATCCCCGACGAAGTCCGCGACTTCGCATATAGCCTGGGACATGTAGCTGTGCGCAAGTATGCACGCGCCGCTTTGCGTTTTGAGTTTTGAAATTTCGTCCTGTAACTGTCTTACCGTCATATGATTTCTTCATTCGTCGGCACATATGTGCGTGCCAACAGCCGATTTATGTTATTTTATCCGTTGAAATATTCGAGCCTTGCGCGGGGCGTTTTTACTTGTTTTTCGCCGCCGTTTTGGTCGCGGTTTTGGCTGCGGTTTTGACCGCCGTCTTTTTTGCGGACGCGCCCGTCTTCTTGCCCGCGGGCTTTTTTGCCGTCTTTTTTGCGGCGGGTTTGACGTCCTCCGCGGCGGGCGGAATGGGCACATGGGAGTTGTCCGACGTGGCTTCCTTAAACGCCTTCTTCACGCGGGAGATTTCCTTCTTCTGCTTTTTGAGTTCCTCTTCCGTGCTCTCGTGATAGGGAATTTCGAACACGATAGCCTCGAAGGGGCGAAGGTCGAAAGTGCACCTGTAAGGTCTGCCGTTGCACAGCGTCTGCTCCGCCTCCACTTCCATCAACGAGCCGTCGGGATAGGTGGAGAAGATGCGCTTATATTTGCCGTCCACGGGCACGCCGACGCCGTAGCTTTGGTAGTTGACGGGGGTCATGTTGCACACGAATACCAAGCCGTCGTTGTAGTTCCACGGGTTGCGGCGTATGAACGCGAATATCGAACGCTGCACGTCGCCGCTCTCTATCCACTCGAACGAGGCGCTGCCCGTATCATTGTAGAGCACGGGGCGGGAGGTGTAAAGTTTCAAAAGCGCGCGGTAGCAGTCCATGACGTCCCTGTGCCCGGGATCGTCGCAGAGATGCCAATCGAGGCTCTCTTTGTAATACCACTCGTTTTCCTGCGCGAAGTCCTGACCCATGAAAAGCAACTTCTTGCCGGGGTGACCCATCATCATTGTATAGAAGCATTTCAAGCCGCCGAACTTAGCCATTCTGTCGCCCGGCATCTTGGCGTACATGCTGCCCTTGCCGTAGACGACTTCATCGTGCGACAACACGAGCATGTAGTGTTCGTTGAAGATATATTCGAAGGTGTGCGTCATCAGATAGTGATGATACTTTCTGTAAACGGGGTCTTTCTTTATGTAGGAGAGCGTGTCGTTCATCCAACCCATATTCCATTTGAGACCGAAGCCCAGACCGCCGTCCTTTGCGGGCGCGGTTATGCCGTTGATTATGGAGGAATCTTCCGCGATGATGAACGCGTCGGTGCGGCTTCTCAAAACGCTGTTGAGGTGGCGGAAAAACTCGAAACTTTCCAGATTCCAATCGCCGCCGTCCTTGTTAGGTCGCCATTCGCTGCGCCCGAAGCTCGAATACAGCATGGCGGCTACGGCGTCGGCGCGCAGCGCGTCGATATGATATTTGTTCACCCAGAAGAACGCGGACGCTATCAAAAAGTTGGAGACTTCATGCTTGCCGAGGTCGAACGCCTTTGTGCCCCACTCGGGATACTCGGCGCGCAGGGGGTCGGCGTACTCATACAGCGGCGTGCCGTCGAAATTGGCGAGTCCGAAGTCGTCCTTGGGGAAGTGCGCGGGAACCCAATCGAGTATGACGCCTATGCCGTGTTGGTGCATATAGTCCACAAAGTACATGAAATCCTGCGGCGAGCCGTAGCGCGCGGTCGGGCAGAAGTAGCCCGTGACCTGATAGCCCCAGGAAGGGTCGAACGGGTATTCGCATATGCCCATGACTTCCACGTGCGTGTAGCCCATATACTGAACGTATTCGCACAGCTCGTGGGCGAGGCGGCGATAGTCGAGATATCTGTCCTCATCCCACCATTTTTCCAAGTCCTTTTTCCAGCTGCCGAGGTGCACCTCGTATACCGCCATGGGCTTTTCGAGATAGTTTTCGCCCTTCTTGGCGCTCATGTA
>CANREX010000010.1 GCA_947629735.1 uncultured Clostridia bacterium | reverse complement strand
CTCGCTCGCCGCCGTACACGCCTTGCCCGTCGCGATATCCACCGTATCGAGCCCCCGCATAAGCGTGGGAATGGGTTTCATGGCGGCGCGCAAGACTATCTCCTCGCCGTTGGACATTCCGCCTTCTATCCCGCCCGCATTGTTCGTCTTTCTGTAATAGCCGTTTTCGCCCGCATAAATCGCGTCGTGAACGGCGCTTCCGTGCAATTCGGCGCATTTAAAGCCCAAGCCGACTTCCACGCCCTTTATCGCCTGCACGCTCATGAGCGCGGCGCAAAGTATGCCGTCGAGCTTTTCGCCGTACGTCATGCAGCTGCCGAAGCCCCTTTTCAGCCCCTTCACGCGCAATTCGAGCACTCCGCCGAGCGTATCGCCCCGCGATTTTGCCCCGTCTATGAGCTTTTTCGCGTTTTCCCGCAAGTTGCCATCGGGCATGTAGACGTCATAATTTTTGCACTTTTCCAGCTCGTCGAAGTCATATTCTTTATCGTCGCGGACGTCGCTCACGGACTTCACGTACCCCGTGACTTCCACGCCGAGCTCGCGCAGATACTGCCTCGCGACAGTGCCCGCCGCAACGCGTATAGCCGTTTCACGCGCGCTCGCCCTTTCGAGCACGTTGCGCGCGTCGCCGTGACCGAACTTTATCGCGCCCGTTAAATCGGCATGCCCGGGGCGAACCGCGGTAACCTGTTTGAGCGTCAAATCGCCGTTCACCGCATCCATTGCCGCGCTCCAATTTTCGTAGTCGCGGTTGCGTATGGCAAGCGTTATGGGACTGCCGAGCGTAACGCCGCCGCGCACACCCGAAAGTATTTCAACCTCGTCTTTTTCTATCTTTTGCCTGCCGCCCCTGCCGTAGCCGACCTGCCTGAGCGCAAGATATCTGTTTATTTCGGCTGAATTTATGTTGAGTTTCGAGGGAACGCCTTCCAGAATGGCTATCAGCATTTTTCCGTGCGATTCCCCTGCGGTTGTAAGTTTCATTTTTATCTCCTCTCGCGCGCGTTACGCCTGTCTTCTCTCGCGCGCGTTACGCCGCGACAATGCCATCTTCCGTCGCCCTGAACGATATATTGCCATTCTCGCTCGTGTACAGCGGCGAAACATATGCGCACACGTCCGCAAGCGCCTTGTCCGAGGGCAGCAAAGAAAAGTTTTCGCCGACGCTCAGCACCGCGTAAGACGGGTCGAGCGCCCTGTACCATTCGCTTTCGGCTGTGCGTTCCGCGCCGTGTGCGGGCACAGTGACGACATCGCAATCGCCGAGTTTTACGTCAAAATTGCCTATTTTACAGAATTTATCGCCCACCAAACGGCTTAAATCGTACTTTATGCAGACCGACGAGAGGGCTTGCGCGCCCGCGTCCGAAGAGAACACGAACGCATTCCCCTTGTATTGCAGCCAGACGATTGCGGAAGCGTTTTCGATATTGTCCGCCGTCGGGTCGGAATTCATCGCCGCATATTCGGAAAGCGGGCTGTCCTCGCTCGTGGGCGACAAGAAGGTGAAAAACAGCTCGTTTTGCTCGTCCGCATATCCCTTGCCCACGCTTGAATACTCATACTCCGCGCCCGACGACAAGAGTTCGGTGTAGAATTCGTTGTACTCGTCGGTGATACGCGGGTTTTTGCAGAACGGAACGAACGCCTTTTTCACGTTTTTATACTTCAAAATCTCTTTCAGCCCGCCGCAATGCTCGTCCTTTACAGATGTGCAGATAAGAAAGTCGATGTCCTCAACCCCGCGGGAATTCAAAAATTTAAGCAGGGCGAGTTCATTATTATAACTGCCGTCTCCGCCGTCAATCAGGAGCACTTTGCCGTCGGGAAATTCCGCCAACGCGCTGTCGCCGAACCCGACGTCGATGTACGTCACGCGAAGTTCGCCCTCCGCCCGCTTTTTCGCCGAGACCATGTACGCGGTGAAGTATTTTATCGGTATGAAGATATTGGTTATCAGCACTGCGGCGCACAAAATTAACGCTATCGCCAAAGGAATTATGACTGAAATTACCCACTTGGGAACTTTTTTCTTCTTGTCGGACATCTCCACCGCCCCGATTTGAAATACTTATACTTATACAGATTAAATTATATCCTATTCGGGCATATTTGTAAAATAAATAAGGCGGTTTTTCTGCAAAACCGCCCATAAATAAGCCTATTGAGTCAATTATAACGATTATCACATATAGGTTATCTGCAAATTGACAAGCCTGTGGAAAATCTTCTTGGCTTTGACGTCCTTTTCGAACCGCAAAGGAATTCTGACGAGGTGAAGCTGCTCGCACCCCACGAACGCCTGCCTGCCTATTTCCTGCAATGTGGAAGGCAAGTCGAACGCGACCAACGACCTGCAATTCATGAACGCCACCTCTCCGATAGACACAAGACCTTCGGGGAAGGTGATTTCACGCAGTTCGAAACATTCCGCAAACGCCCACGCGGAAATTTCGCGCAAGCCGCTCGGCAAAAGTACGCTTGTGAGGCTTTCACAGTGCGAGAACGCGCCCTCGTACAATTTTTCGACCGTGTCGGGGATATAGAGCTTTTCAAGGGATACGCAGAAATCGAACGCCCTGCGCCCTATCTGCTTCAAGCCCTCGGGAAGGCGCAGACCTATTACGGAACTGCACGCATGAAACGCGCTCGCGCCGATAAATTCCACGCTGTCGGGGAGAATTATCTCTTCGAGAGCGGAACAGTCGGCAAAGGCGTACTCGTCTATGATTTCCAGCCCGTCGGGAAAGAGTATATCCTTTAAATTTTCGCACCAGCCGAACGCCGCTTTGGATATTATTTTCAAGCCCGCGGGCAGATACACCGCCTCCACGTCGCTGTTGGCAAACGCATTGTCGCCTATCGTGGTGATAAATTCGGGAACGGTCGTGCGCTTATCCGTGCCGATATATTTGATGACGGTATTGCCCTCTATCACGTAGTCGTCGAGGTTGACGATATTTTCGTGCGGCTCGGCGTCTTCCTTTTCGGGTTCGGGCACGATGGCTTTCAGCTTTTCGTCAAGGCTTTCCGCGTCCTCGGCGATGGGTACGTCGGGGTCGCGCTCGGGCTCCTGAATTATCTCCTCCACGACGGAAATTATCTCGTCGTCTCCGTAGACGTCATTCGCGCCGCCGTTTGCGCCGTTCTTGGCGGATTCGTCGGCAAACCTGACCTTATCCCCGCCCGACGCGAGATAATCGGCTTCCGAATCGAATTTATCCGAATAGTCCTCGTCGCCGAGGTCCTCCGAGCCGCAGGCGTAAAAGCGGAAATAGATGTCCGCGCCCTTATCGAAACAGTTTTCGCCCTTCACCCTCTTGTACAGCCTGCCGGGGATATCGACCTCTTCGAGGTTTTCACACCCGTAAAACGCGCCCTTGCCGACCGACGAGAGCTTATACGGCGCGACGAGCTTTTTAAGCGACTTGCAGCCGTAAAACGCGTAAGGCGCAATGCGCGTGACGTAAGAAGGAAGTTTCAACTCCTCCGCGTTGCCGTCGTACTTCACCACAACGCCGTATTCTATTCTCAAATTGTTGTCGTTGTTATTCGCCATATCAACAATCTACTCCGTAACTAAGTTACATTATAACACATAAAAATTCAAATGTAAATACTCAAAAAATCCCCGAAATGGTTGGGCGCAGGCGGGTATAAAATTTCCCGTCGCGGGCGTGGAGTTTGAGTTGTTTACAAATTGTAATCAACTGAGGTTTGCGCCGTTTTATCTGAGCCCAATAGACGCGCGGATTTTTGCTCTTTGTGAGCGCCTCGGCGATGTCAACAGCGCAAAACCGCCATTTGGAATCCTCGCTATCCCAAACGGCTCTAATCGGTACATCTTCGAAAAATCTAATAGACGTCTTTATCATAGCGCTTCATTGACGAAACGGTATAATTGATTTCATACAAATACTGCTTTTGTTTTTAATTATACCAATATTATTATATTGTTTAAGCGGCTCAATGTCAAGTTCCGCCGAGGAGGAACAAATCATAAATTTATTGAGGCTATTCTAAACGTGAAAAGCGGTCGACGAACCGTCAAACCGCTTAACTTAAAATCTTGCCGAACGAAGTTGAATTCCGGGAGATTTTTTTATTTTTTCAACATTGAATTGTCGTTTTTTTGCCTTTGGGCGGGAAAACTCAAAAGTATCACGCTTTTTGAAAGGCTTCCCGCTTTTTAAAGGATTCCGCCTTTCGGTAAAAAACTTTAAAGGCTTTCGTGTATCGTGCGCGAGATGACGTCGTCCTGCTGCTCTTTCGTGAGCTTGTTGAAGTTCACGGCGTAACCCGACACGCGTATGGTGAGTTGGGGATATTTTTCGGGGTGAGCCTGCGCGTCCAACAAAGTTTCGCGGTTGAATACGTTTACGTTCAGGTGATGTCCGCCGTCTGCGACGTATGCGTCCAATAAATTCACAAGATTATCTGCTTTTGACATGATTTTTCTCCTTAATTTTTAATATTTTTTGCCTTTCGGCGTGTATTTGAAGTTTGATTTTCTTCTCAATCGTCCTTGCCGAGCGACGCGGGGGTGACGGAGAACGTGTTCGAAATGCCGTCGCGGGAATAATCGTAAGGGAGTTTTGCCACCGATTCGAGCGAGGCGAGCGCGCCGTTCTTATCCCTGCCGTGCATGGGGTTTGCGCCCGGTGCGAGGGGACTTCCCGCCCTTCTTCCGTCGGGGGTGTTGCCCGTATTTTTGCCGTAGACCACGTTAGACGTAATAGTCAGAATGGACGTCGTGGGAACGCTTTCGCGGTAGGTGTAGTGGCTCTTGACCTTGTTCATGAACGTCTTTACGAGCCAAACCGCTATCTCGTCTACCCTGTCGTCGTTGTTGCCGTATTGGGGGAAATCTCCCTCCGTCCTGAAATCGACGACAAGCCCGTCCTCGTTCCTTATGGGGTAGACCTTGGCGTACTTTATCGCGGAGAGCGAATCCACCGCGCAGGAAAGCCCCGCTATGCCCGTCGCGAAGAAACGGCGCACTTTCGTGTCGTGCAGCGCCATTTCAAGCGCTTCGTAGGAATATTTGTCGTGCATGTAGTGAATTAAGTTGAGCGTGTTGACGTACAGCCCCGCGAGCCAATCCATCATCTGCTCATACTTGCACTTTACGTCCTGATAATCGAGCGCGCCGTCGCCCAGCACGGGCGCATACATGGGCGATACCTGTAAGGGTTTGCCCGTCGCCTTGTCGCGCACAAGCTCGTCCTTGCCGCCGTTGATGGCGTAAAGCAGGCACTTGGCAAGGTTAGCCCTCGCGCCGAAGAACTGCATGTCCTTGCCAACGCGCATGCAGCTTACGCAGCACGCAATGCAATAATCGTCGCCCATTTCGGGTCTCATCAGATCGTCGCTTTCGTATTGTATGGCGGAAGTCGCAATGGACGTCTCCGCGCAGAACTTTTTGAAGTTTTTGGGCAGATTTTTCGACCAGAGCACCGTCAAGTTGGGCTCGGGCGCAGGACCGAGGTTCGTCAAGGTGTGCAGTATTCTGAACGACGAGCGGGTGACGAGCGTCCTGCCGTCAACGCCCATGCCGCCGATAGATTCCGTAACCCACGTGGGGTCGCCCGAAAACAGCTCGTTGTATTCCTTTATGCGCATGAATTTGACTATGCGCAGTTTCATTACGAATTGGTCGATGAGTTCCTGCGCCTGCTCTTCGGTGAGCGTGCCGTTTTTGATGTCGCGCTCGATATAAATATCGAGGAACGTCGAGTTGCGCCCTATCGACATCGCCGCGCCGTTCTGATCCTTTACAGCGCCCAAATAGCCGAAGTACAGCGCCTGAATAGCCTGCTGCGCCGTCTTTGCGGGCTGGGAAATGTCGCAGCCGTATTTAGCCGCCATTTCCTTCAAGCCGCCGAGCGCTTTTATCTGCTCTTCGAGCTCCTCCCTGTCGCGTATCTTATCGGGTGTCATCTCGCCGTCGATAAGCGCCTTGTCGCGCTGTTTGTGCACTATGAGGTAGTCCACGCCGTAAAGCGCTACTCTGCGGTAGTCGCCGACTATTCTGCCCCTGCCGTAAGTATCGGGAAGCCCCGTAAGAATATGAGCGCGGCGGGCGCGGCGCATTTCGGGTGTGTACGCGTCGTAAACGCCGTCGTTGTGCGTCTTGCGGTAATGCGTGAAAATATATTTTATCTCGGGGTCGAGCTCGTAGCCGTACATGTTGAGCGCCTGTTCCGCCATCTTTATGCCGCCGAAGGGCTGCAACGCGCGTTTAAACGGCTCGTCCGTCTGCAAGCCGACGATTTTTTCGAGGTCTTTATCTATATATCCAGCCTCGTGGCTCGTCAGGGTGGAGACTATCGCGGTATCCGCTTTGAGCACGCCCCCCGCCTTTCTCTCTTCGGCGGAAAGTTTCAAGATTTCCTCCCACAGCTTTTTTGTAGCCTCGGTAGGACCTGCCAAAAACGAACCGTCGCCCTCATAAGGGGTATAATTTCTCTGTATGAAATCGCGGACGTTTACCTCGTCGTCGCACCATTTACCGGGGGTGAACCCTTCCCATTGCTCGTACTGCATCGTCATTCTCCTTGTTTTCCTTTGTTTTGCTCGCTTTTATAGTCGTCGAGTTTTGCCTCTATCCACATTTCGAGTATTTCCTGCGGCTGATAACCCGAACACTGCGCGAACGGCTTCCCGTCGTCCGCAAGAATTATCGAAGGTATCCTGTCTATTTTGAACGCCGCCGCGGATTGGGGGTTGTCCTCTACGTTTATTTTAACGAATTTCAAGCCGAATTGCGCCGCAAGCTCGCTTAAAACGGGCATGACCGCAATGCAATTTGCGCAGCTGTCGCCGCCTATCTCGATAAGGCACAACCCTTCAAAATTATCGCTGTTCATATGACCTCAATATGTTTTTATAACCCGCTCTTTTTCGGGCGGCATGACGCCCTTTAACGGGTAATCTATGCCCAATTTCGCATATTTGACCTCGCCCATAGTGTGATAGGGCAAGACTTCCACCTTTTTTACGTTTTTCAAGCCGCTTAAAAATTGGGCGAGCCTGTTTAAATATACGTCGTCGTCGGTTATCCCCGGTACGAGGACGTGGCGTATCCAGACGTCTTTGCCGACGTCCGAAAGGTATTTCGCAAACTGCAATATCCCTTTGTTGGAGTGCCTCGTGAGCTCCCTGTGCCTCTCGTCGTCTATATGCTTTATATCGAGAAGCACCAAATCTGTCACGTCGAGCAGTGCGTCGAGCTTTTGCTTTTCTATCCTGCCGTACATTATGCCCGACGTGTCGAGAGCCGTGTGGACGTCGTTTTTCTTCAAAATCGAGAAAATTTCCGTGACGAATTCGGTTTGCAGCATAGGCTCGCCGCCCGAGACGGTCACTCCGCCGCCGCCCGTGAAATACGACTTGTATTTCAGCGCGTTCGCCGCGACTTCCTCCGCGGTGTAGCTCTTGCCCGCCCGCTCCGTCCACGTGTCGGGGTTGTGACAGTACAGACAGCGCATCGGGCAGCCCTGCAAAAACACCACGAAGCGTATCCCCGGACCGTCTACTGTGCCGAACGACTCAAATGAATGAACGTATCCCAAGAAATACCTCCGCAAAAAAAACGGGCAATCTACGACTTTAACAGCGGTAAATTTGCCCAGACGAACGACTAAATAACGCCATGCCGTTCCCTGCGGTTGCTCCGCATAAATTCGTCAGTTGCGGCACGGTTCCCTATTGCGGAATTATATTAACATATGCGGAAAGGTTTGTCAACAGTTTATAACAAAATATTGACAAATTTTTTGCCGACTTACACTATATATTGTGTTTGACTATGCCGAACACAACTAAATACGTCGGACGGGCGCAACTGTAATATAATGCGCGTTGGGTGGGCTGCGGCGGCTATGAACTTTGCGTTACGCGTTAAATATAAGGGTTCGGACGGAGAAAAATCATATCAAAGAATAGATTATGCCCACCAAAACGCCCGAAAACACGCCGAAAACTATGATAGCCCCCGCTACCGTGAACATCTTTGCCGCCATGCCGTAAATCCAGCCTTCCGTCTTGAACTCTATCGCGGGCGAGGCGACGGAATTGGCAAAGCCCGTTATCGGCACGATAGAGCCCGCGCCCGCGTATCTGCCTATCCTGTCATACACTCCGAGCCCCGTCAAAAGACAGCCGATAAATATCAATATCACCGAGACAGAGCCCGCGAGGACGTCTCCCGAAAGCCCCGCAAATTCCAGCATATACCTGAAAAACTGACCTATACAGCAAATCAGACCGCCCACGCCGAACGCGGCGGCACAGTTTTTGAAATGTTTTGTGGGCGGGTCTTGCGTCTTGACGTAGCCGAGGTAATTGGCGTTGTAATTTTCCTTATGCTTACCTGTCATTCCGCCCGTTCCTCCCGTTCGCGCCCTTGTACAGCGTCTCCCTCTCGTCCCTGCGCGACAAATCGACTTCCTTTCTCATTGATTGAACATCCTCTTGTCTATCTGCAATGTCAGCTTTTCGGGCATGATGCGGGAGGCGAACCTCATCATGTTGTTCTTCACTCCGCAGGTGAGAATTATGGGAGGCTTGTCCGAGGTGAGAACTTTGTAGATGTCCTCCGCCACGCGCGAAGGCTTCATGCCGCTCTGCTCCATATTCGCGAGAGCGGCGACCGCCTTGTTGACCGATTTTGAGTAAATTTTGTTGTCGTCGTCCGTGTAGACCTTGCGCTTATAGGTGAAATTTGTCGCCGTTCCGCCCGGCAAAACCGCCGTGACGCTTATCCCGTAGGGGTTGAGCTCCGCGTTTGCCTCGCGCGCGAGCATTTCGAGCGCCGCCTTGGAACTCGAATAAAAGCTGTCGTAGGGAATGGGCACGTCGCCGCCGAGAGAGCCGACGAGCACTATCTTCCCGCCCCTCTTCTTCATGTGCGGTATCGCGTACTGCATAGACCTGAGCGCGCCGAAAAAATTCACCTCGAACAGGTATTTGTAGTCGCTTTCCTTGGCGTATTCTATGGGCGCCGCCATGGAAAAGCCCGCGCTGTACACGAGCGCGTTCAGCCCCGATCTGTCCGCGGAACACGTTATTGCGTCGTATGCGTCCGTGCCCGCCGCCACGTCCGCGCAGACGTTGTTCACCTTTGCGTTGTTGCACCGCGTGCGGGAAATGTTGGTGACCGCCCAGCCCCTGTTCACGAGGCGCACGCACGTTTCATAGCCTATGCCCGAGCTTCCGCCCACTACCACGGCGGAAGGTCTTAGCTGTCTTGACTTCGCGTCCTGATTATTCATACTCTCAGTTTGCGGGAATAATATTGAAAATATTCACCCGAACGCAATATCGAGAATCATCATCAGCGAGAAGCCGAGAACAACGCCTATCGTCGCCTTTAATTTGTCGGCGGCGAAACTTTCGGGAACGAGCTCCGAGCACACTACCGCCACCATTGCGCCCGCTGAAAACGAAAGCGCAAAGGGCAGAACTCCGCTCACCGCGGTGACGGCTACTGCGCCTATCACGCCTGCGGCGATTTCCACCATTCCCGAAAACTGACCGATAAGAAAGCTCTTCGTCCTCGAACAGCCGTTCGCACGCAGCGGGAACGCGACGCACATGCCCTCGGGGAAGTTCTGAATACCTATCCCCACGGCGAGCATCACGGCGGCGACAAATCCCACGCCGTTGCCCTGCGATAGCGCGCCGAACGCCACGCCCACCGCGAGACCTTCGGGTATGTTGTGCACCGTGACCGCCACGCACATTACGGCGCAGGAACGCTTTTGTTCGTCCGTCCTGCGGCTGAGCGCGTTTATCACGATATCCGTTACAATAATCAAAAAACCGCCGAAAATGAAGCCGAGGGTAAGCACGATATAGGAATACTTCCCGCCCTGCTCCAAGGCGGGCAGAAGAAGCGAAAAAAACGCGGACGCGAGCATTATCCCCGCCGCGCCCGACATCATTATACAGAAAGCAGATTTTCCTACCTTTTTACAGAAAAAAACGAGCGCCGCGCCCAGCGCCGTCATCGCCCACGTAAACGTAGTGGCAAGCAACGCCTGTACCCACACGTCCGCATTAAGAAACCAAGTCATAAAAATCATCTCCGGTAAAATCCGTTTTATTATCATTTTATGCTTGAATGTAGCCCGCGTGAGAATCGCTTTAACCGCATAAAGGGTTTTTCGGGCGCGAAAAAAGTCGGGTTCTTGCCCGACTTTTCAAAAATTTTTATTGAATTTTCGTTTGATATCCGCCAAATTTGCCGCAAAATAAGCGTTAAGAGGCTGCAAAAGACTTCCCGATAGCTTAAAAATTAAAGCGTTTCGAGAGCTTTGATGAGGTCGCCCACCGTCTTTATATCCGCAACTTTGTCGTCGGGAATGGTCTTGCCCGTGCTGTCTTCAAGCTGCATCAAAAGCTCTACAACGTCGAGCGAATCCGCGCCGAGGTCGTCAACTATCCTGCTTTCGGGGGTTATTTTCGAGGCGGGAACGCCGAGCTGCTCGGAAAGTATTTTTGCTATTTCTTCCAACATAATATTATCTCCTTAAAGTTATATATTGATTTTACAACAATCATGCGCCTTTGTCAAGGGTTTTGATTTGCCTGCTTCCCCACCTGCTTTATGGAAAGCCCTATTCGCTGTTTTTGCTTGTCGAGGTTGATTATTACCGCGCGCACACGCTGACCCACCTTCAACACGTCCGAAGGGTGTTTGATATACCTGTCCGTTATCTCGGAAACGTGCACCAAGCCGTCCTGATGTACGCCGATATCCACGAACGCGCCGAAGTCTATGACATTGCGGACCGAACCTTCCACTATCATTCCCACGGAGAGATCTTCGATACTCAAAATATCCCTGCGGAGGACGGGTTTGGGGAGGGAATCGCGGATATCCCGCCCGGGCTTTATCAGCTCGGAGACGATGTCCTTCATGGTCGCTATGTCAAGTCCGCACTCTTCCGCCGCCTTATTTTCGCCGTATGCCGCGACTTTTTCGGGGAGTTCCTTCAAATTCCCGCATTTCACGTCGTCCGCGGTGTAGCCGAACAGCGAGAGCAGCTTTTCCGCCTTTTCATAGCTTTCAGGGTGCACCGCCGTGTTGTCGAATATGTTTTTGCCGTCGGTTATCCGCAAAAAGCCCGCGCACTGCTCATACGCCTTTGCGCCGAGTTTGGGCACTTTTAAAAGCTGCTTTCTTTCCGCGAATTTGCCGTTTTCTTCCCTGTACGCGACAATATTTTTCGCCACGCCCGAGTTGAGCCCCGCGACATAGCGCAAAAGATACGCGCTCGCCGTGTTCAAATCGACGCCGACGCTGTTCACGCAGTCTTCAAGCACTCCGCCGAGCACCGCGTCAAGCCGCTTTTTGTCCATATCGTGCTGATACTGCCCGACGCCAATCGACTTGGGGTCTATCTTGATGAGTTCCGCAAGGGGGTCTTGCAGGCGGCGCGCAATGGATATCGCCGAGCGCAAAGTCAAGTCGTAGTCGGGGAATTCCTCCACCGCGAGAGGGCTCGCCGAATACACCGAAGCGCCCGCCTCGTTGACTACTGCGTACGTCACGTCTCTGTCTATTTCTTTGAGCAATTCCGCGACGAAAATTTCCGTTTCCTTGCCCGCCGTGCCGTTGCCTATCGAAATGACGTCCACGTTGTGCTTCTCTATCAACGATTTTATTATCTTTTTGCTCTCTTCCACCTTGTTGTGCGGGGGCACGGGATAGATAACGCCCGTATCGAGCACTTTGCCCGTTTCGTCTACGACGGCGACTTTGCAGCCCGTCCTGTAACCGGGGTCGAGCCCCAACGTCACCTTGCCCTTGACGGGCGGCTGTAAAAGCAGAGGTCTGAGGTTGACTTCGAACATTCTTATCGCCTGTTCTCCCGCCCTGTCGGTAAGAAAGGCGCGCACCTCTCTTTCCACCGAGGGCTGAATAAGCCTGTCGTAGCCGTCCGACACCGCTTCCGCGATGAGGTCGGCGCACGCGCCCTTGCTCTTTATATATTTTGCCGCGCAGACGCGCTTTGCCATATCGGGGTCGAAGGCTATCTTCACCCTCAGGCACTCCTCTTTTTCTCCCCTGTTTATGGCGAGAATTCTGTGATTTTTTATCTCGGGAATGAGCTCGGCGTAGTCCGAATACATGTCGTACGTGCCCTTGCCGTCGTCTTTTATGAGTTTCGTCTGTATTTCGCCGTGATTTTCATACAGCGAGCGCAGTTTCTTTCTGAGTTCCGCGTTGTCGGAGACTATTTCCGCAATTATGTCCTTTGCGCCCTGCAACGCCTCTTCCTTTGTCGCGACGCCCTTTTCTTCGTCTATGTACTTTTCCGCCTCCGCAAAAGGGTCGCCCGTCTGCGCCAGAATGAAATCGGCGAGAGGCTGCAAGCCCTTTTCTATCGCAACGGACGCACGCGTCTTTTTTTTCTGTTTGAAAGGACGGTAGACGTCCTCTATCTCGGTCATCGTCGCGCATGCGGAAATCGCAGCCGAAATCTCGTCCGTCATTTTTCCCTGCTCTTCTATCGCCGCGTACACCTCGCCTTTGCGCTTTTCGAGGTTTTGGAGATACTCGTACCTATCGGCAAAGCGGCGTAGCACCTGATCATCTATCGCGCCCGTCATTTCCTTGCGGTAGCGGGCGATGAACGGTATGGTGTTGCCCTCGTCCAAAAGTTTCACCACGTTTTGCGCGTGTTCGGGGGAAAGTTGAAATTCTTCCGTGGGTTGTTTTACGATTTCCATAATTTTATCTCTTTAAAGTTTTAAGATATTGCTTTTGCTCTTGCGTGAGGCGATAGCTCTCGCACGCCTTTGCTATGCTCTTGTTGTGCGTCTTTATGTCGAGCTCGCCGCGGGAAAGATATTCCACGCCGAGCGCGTAGTCCTTTATTATTATTTCCGCCATGAGCCACGCCGCCGCCATATGCACATAGTACATCTCGGTAGAAGCGCGCAATATACAGCCGTATATATCGTCCATATAGGCGTCGCAGACGTAAAAGTGAAGCAGGCTCGTCAGGGCGAAACGCTGTGAAAATTCCTCTTTGCGCGAAAGATATGCGCATATGTATTTGTAGAAATCTTCCCTGTTGTCCTTTACGCATTTGGGAACGAAACAATCGCACGCCGCCCAATTATCTATAAGCGACACGAGGACGTCCACGCGCTCTTTAAACTGCGGATATGGAAGATACGCCGCCGCCTGCAACTTGACGAACGTGACTTCGTAATAATCGTCTGGAAGGGCGAGAAGCTCGTCGATATCCGCGACGTATTCCCGCGCGATCTTGCGCATTGCGGGAACGCGCACGCCGAGCACGTGCAATTTGTCGTCTTTGAGAAGCCGACTGTGAAACTTGGCGTACTCCTCTTCCGCGCACCCTTTAAGTTGCTCCAAAAGCCTTTCGTAAAGCGGTAAACCATTCATCGTCGCATCTCCTCGTGTTTGCGGGGCTCGTAGACGGCGCTCTGTACACAGGCACGGCGATGTCTTTGTAATTTTTTACAAATATCGAATAAGCCTTTTCGCCGTTAATAATTATAGCATTTATATCGGAATTTGTAAAGATTTCCCGCAAATTTGCCACTTCGCAATCGGTTATTGTGCTGTCGGAAGAGCCCTTTATGTTGCATTTAGTCACTATATCCCACAGCGCTACGCGGTTATTTGTCAAAAACGACTTCTTTTCTTCCACGCTTTTCGGCATGTCGCAACCGAAAAAAGAAGCGAGTATGCGCCAGAACGCGTTGCGCGGGTTGCCGTAATAGAAGCCCTCCTCCCTGCTCTTGACAGAGGGAAAGCTGCCCAATATAAGCACGCGGCTATCGGGCGCATAAAAGGGCGGAAAGCCGCAGAGAAGCCCGCTCATGACAGGGACTTGTCCACGTTGCCGATTATCGCGGTAGCCTTGTACGTCGGGTCGAAGTTGTAATCTATCGCCTCGAAAACGTCGTCGAGGGTGACGGAATTTATCTTGTTTACCCGCTCTTCGAAGTCGTATATTTTGCCGCTGTAAATGAGCTCCTTGCCGTATAAAAGCATCTGCGCGCTCGTGCTCTCCTGCGCGAAAATCGAAGAGGACAAAAGCTGTTCCTTGCCGCGGGCAAATTCCTCTTTCGTCATGTCTTTTTTCTTCATGGCGTCAATGCAGTCGTAAATCGCGGAGACCGAACTCATATAGTCCTTTGCGTTTACGCCCGCATAGACGACGAGCAAACCCGACTGCTCGTACATGGAAGTGAAAGAATACACCGTGTATGCAAGCCCCAACTTTTCGCGCACGGTCTGGAACAGGCGCGAGGACATGCTTCCCCCGAGTACGGCGTTCATTATCTGTGTTGCGTCGCAGAGGCGCTCGTACCTCTTCATGGAAGGGAAAGCTATGCCGATATGGACCTGTTCGATGTCCTTTTTTCTGTGGAGATTTTTCCCTTTCAAGGTCACGTCGAGGGGGCGGCGGCTGCATTTGCTTGCGGGAAGGGAAGAAAAATACCTTTCGACAAGCTCTTCCGCGTAGGGTATTTCGATATTGCCCGCCATGGAGATGACTATGTTGTCCGCGGTGTACCTTTCGTCCATATACGCCGCGATATCTCCGCGGGTGAACGAGCGGACGTTTTTCTTGCTGCCGAGAATGTTTCTGCCGTAGTTCTCCTCGCCGAAAAACGCCTTGGAGAGCACGTCGAGGCAGAGATCGTCGGGGGTGTCCTCGTTCATGCTTATCTCTTCCGAGACAACTCCCTTCTCCCTCTTCATCTCGTCCGCGGGGAACACGCTGTTCAAAAACAGGTCGGAGAGTATTTCAAACGCCTCGCCCGCGTGCCCCGACGTGGACTTTGCGTAGTAGCAGGTGATGTCCTTCGCCGTAAAGGCGTTCATCTGCGCGCCTATCGCGTCCATTTCGTCGGATATGGCGAACGCCGAACGCTTCTTCGTGCCCTTGAACATCATGTGCTCGATAAAATGCGAAATGCCGTCTTCCTTTGCGCTTTCCACGCATGCGCCCGTGCCGACGATTATGCCCATCGTAACCGACATGAGCCCGCTCATCTGCTTTACTATCAGCCTTACGCCGTTTTCCAATTGTTTGTAGTGAACCATTATTCTCCTATATTGTAAGATACCGTTACGGCTTCGAGTCCGATTTCTCTTACGTATTTTAATATATCGGGTAGGGTCTTTACCGTGACATCCATGGGGTGCATCAGTATAAACTCACCTTTTTCCAGATTTTTTGTGGCACGGGAATAGCACAGCGCCTTGTCGTTATCCCGCCAATCTATCGTATCCCTGCTCCACATTACCGTTTTCAGCCCGAGCGACGCCGCCGCGTTTAGCGTGTTGTCGTTGAACGCGCCCGACGGCGGGGCGAAAAGCGAAATTTCCTTGCACAAAATGGCGTTGAGCAATTTTACGCTCGTGCGGATTTCCGCGAGGTTTTGCTCGTAATTCATCTTGTCGTGGCTCTTGTGGAAATAGCCGTGAGAGCCCACCTCGTGCCCGCGGTTTGCGATTTCACGCACGCAGTCCACGTTGTCGTCCGCCCAGCTCCCGCCGAGGAAAAACGTGGCTTTCGCGCCGTAGTCATCGAGGATATCGAGTATTTTATAGACATTTTCGGTGTTCTGATATACGTTGAACATCAAACTCACGCCGACGGCGTTGTCCTTTGCCCTGTAATACAGATTTTCCCCGTCCGAGGAGACCGCCGTAGCGTTGTTGCCGACAAACCCCACAAGGCATGTGGCGACGACTATCAGGCAAAGCGCGATGTTTACTATTACGGAAATTATCCTGCCTTTCAATAGTTTACCCCTAAAACAAAATAGTATTTACTATTATAATATTTTAAGGGCGCGGCGTGAATGACTGTTTTATCGGAGCCTATGTCGGGCGTTTTAAATATTGGGGCGGGTGAAAACGCTTTGCTCGTCGCGTTGCCGTTTTGGTTGCCGTTTCAGCCGCTTGTAATAAGCGGGAAAATTGCGGCGGAAAAAATCGGGGCGGAAAAAATCGGGGGGCGGCGGGTTAAGCAAATTTTTGCGGGTTTAGCCGTCCGATAAGCGCGGCGGGCAAGGTTTATTTGAGTTTTACTATCGTTACGCCTATTTCGCCCTCGCCGTACTTGCCGGAGCGGAACGTATCAACATGTCTGCACTTTTTCAGGTGGGCGGCGATTGCGTTTCTCAGCTTTCCCGTGCCCACGCCGTGAATTATTTTGACTTCTTCGAGGTTGTCCGTAACCGCTTTGTCGAGGAAGTTGTCCACTTCCGCGAGCGCTTCCTCCACGTTCTGACCTATGACGTTGAGCTCGAACAGCGGCTGAGTCGGCGAAAAGGTGCGCACGAGGCGCACTTTCCCCTCGTCCGGCTTTACCTGTTTGCCCTCGCGGGGCGGGGCGACGAGCTGCAAGTCGGTCAGCTTTACGTGCATTTTCAAACTGCCGCAGGCGACTTCCGCCTCTCCGTTTTTTGCGTTGTATGACAAAATAGCGCCCTTGGTTTGCAAACTTTTGACGTAGACGTCCGCGCCGACCTTTGCGTTTTGCGGGGTGAGGTCGGAAAATTCCTCCACCGAAACGCGTCCGTCCTCGCCTTCGTACGCCTCGTCAGATATCCTGTTTTTGAGCGTGCGGGCGCGTATGAGGTCCGCCCGCGTTATCTCCTCCGCCGAGCATATCTTTTCGAGTTCGGCGAGCAATTCTTCCGCGTGCGCCGTCCTCTCGATTATTATCCTGCGGCTTTCCACCCTTGCGGATGACGAGAGCTTTTCCCTCTCTTTTTGCAGCGCGCTCTCCGCGGATTTGACCTTTTTAAGCTTTTCTTCCCACTCCCGCATAAGCGCGTCGGCTTCTTCCGACTTCTTCGCCGCCTCCAACCTGCTCTCTTCGGCGAGGCGCACTATATTTTCAAACTGTCTGCCGCCCTCCGAAAGGTAGCTTTCCGCACGGCGGAGAATCTCGCCGTCCATTCCGAGCCTGCGCGATATCGCGAGCGCGTTGCTCGCCCCGGGAAGTCCTATCTTTATGCTGTAAAGGGGGCGAAGCGTGTCGCTGTCGAACTCCATCGCGGCGTTTTCTATGCCTTCCATCTGATAGACGCTCTCTTTCAGCGCCGTGAAGTGGGTGGTTATCACCCCGCGGCAGCCGCGCGACAGGAGATGTTCCGTAACGGCGCGGGCGAGCGCCTGACCTTCGTCGGGGTTTGTGCCGCCGCCGAGCTCGTCTATGAGAACCAAGCTGTCGTCCCCCGCCCTGTCGCATATGGAAATCACGTTGGTTATATGGCTTGAAAAAGTGGAAAGGCTGTCCTCTATGCTCTGGCTGTCGCCCACGTCGCAGAACACGTCCGCAAACGCGCAAACGGCGCTGCCCTGCGCGGCGGGGATAAACAGTCCGCACTCCGCCATCAGGCAGAAAAGCCCTATCATTTTGAGCGTTACCGTCTTGCCACCCGTGTTCGCGCCGCTCAAAAGCAGAAAGTTGTAGTCCTTGCCGAGCTCTACCGAGACAGGCACGACCTTTTTGGCGTCAATAAGGGGATGACGACCCTTGATTATGTTTATATACCCCCGCTTGTTTACCTGCGGACACGTCGCTTTTATGGAATACGCGTACTCCGCGCGGGCGTAACCGCAATCTATTTCGTACAGCAATTCCATGTCCGCGATGAGCTCTTCGGAGAGCTCGCCCACGCGCGCGGAAAGCTGTTTTAATATCTTTTCCACTTCCAGCTTCTCGTCCACGGAGAGGGCGATAAGCTCGTTGTTCAAATTGAGAATGTACTCGGGCTCTATAAAAAATGTCGCGCCCGATTGAGAGCGGTCGTGAACGAGACCTTTTACCTTGCTCTTATATTCTGCCTTTACGGGTATGACGTATCTGTCGTTGCGAATGGTGACAGACCCGTCCTGCAAGTATTGCGAATCCTTTCCGCCCGCATACTCCGCAAGCGAGGAACGTATGTGCTCGTTTAAATTCCTTATTTTGGAACGGATATTGAAGAGCGCGTCGCTCGCATAGTCGCTGACCTGTTCGGAAGAAATTATCTTGTCCGCAATGTCCTCTTCCAGCCGCTTGTCGAAGTATAAGCGCGCGGACGTCCTCTTGACGTTTATCAAACTGTCGTCGTCAACGCCGCTTATGCCCTCGAACGCTGTGCGCGCGGAAATGAGCAACAGATTGACGTCGAGAAGCTCCGCGCAGGAGAGCGACGAGCCCTTTGCCGCCCTCGTCAGAACGTCGGTGAGGTCGGGGAAATACGCTATTTTGCCCAGCCCGTAGCGAAAGAGCAGTTTGTCGCACTCCGCGGTCACGGCAAGGCGGCGGCGCACTTCTTCGAGTTCGCCGCAGGGCGTCAATGAAGCGACCGCCCGTCTACCCCCGTCCGTCACGGCGAAGTAGGCGCAACAATCGAGGATTTTATTCAGTTCGAGTTTTTCAAGGCTCTGCTTGTCCATAGCGTGATTTTTTGTGTATTTTTGCTTGATTTTTTTGCGTTTTATAGCGCGTTATGGCGCGTTTTTTTCAAAGCACGGGGTTTTCCGCATGCCCTTTGGTGTGGCGGGGATAGCGCTTTTTGAGCTTTTCGGCGTCATATGACATCGCCAAGACGCAAGGCGGGTCGATGTCACACGTGAAATCGTACAAGGCGTTCGCGCCGCAATCCGAGCCGATAAGTTTGTCGCAATTAAACAGCTCGAACCGACAGTCGTCGAGCGCGTATCTGCGTAGCGTAAATTGCCTGTTGTCCTCGTCCGTCAGTGTGTAAAACTCCCGCTTGTCGCACTTTGAGCACGTCTTTGAAAAGGGGCAATATATAAGGTCCATCAGCTTGACGTCGCCCGCGGTCAGATAAAAAGCATTTTCCCGCAAAAGGGGCTGCGCCTCGCGAGAGGAAAGCTCCTTGGATATTGCGAAATAGTCGGCGGAAAGAAAGGAAAGCGAAACGCTGTTTGAAAGGTTGAATCCCGTGCCCGCGAACAGCTTTTTGTTGAGCTCTTTTGCAAGTTCCACCGCGTAATTGCCGTCGCAATATATGCCGTCGAAGGGCTTAATTGCGCCCTTTATCGCCTCTATCTCCTCCCCTTTCAAAAAGGGCGGAAGATATATAAACTTTTCGCCGCCGAAATTTATCTTCGGGAGCAAATCTTCAAAGTAATTATCGGGTTTAAGTATGCCTATATCGGCTTTTAAGCCGCTTAAATCGCGCGCGATGACCGCTGTTTTGCGATTGACGACGACAAAGTTGGGCTTATTGTAAGTGCCGTCGGGATTGTTTGACTTATTGTAAGGTTTGCCGCCCGAGTTTCCGATTGCGTTTGCGGGGAGAGAGTGGGTTTTTGCGATTGCGATATTGCGGGAAGCGGACTTCAACGCAAAATATCCCGCGTATGCGCTTCTTCTCAGCGCGTTCATTGCCGAGACGGGAACAAAAGGCTGTCCGACTATTTCGATATCGCCGAAAGTTATATCGAAAGGGTAAGAATCGGTCTTGCAAAAGCACTTTTCGACGTCCCCGCGCGTGACCGCACGGCTCTGCGCTCTGTCCGCGGAGAAATCCGATAAATATTCAACCCCGTTGACGTCCGCCTTTATCCTCTCGCCCTCGGCTACGCGGACGCTCACTTTCACGGGCAATTTCCGCCCGCCCGAAAGAAGCGATTCGTTAAGCGCGCAGTCGGTGGTGATAAACGCCTTGTCGCCGTTTTTCAGCCGTGTGTTCGACGAGAGATAAAAGCCACCCTTGCCCG
>CANREX010000009.1 GCA_947629735.1 uncultured Clostridia bacterium | reverse complement strand
CGATTTGTATCCCGCGCTGACCGAGGCGGACGTCTTTTTGGGAACGGACGACTACGACAAGATTTTCGACGCCCTGCAAACTTCCTATGAAGAGGGAGAGCGGGTTAATTTCGTAGGCACGGGAAATAATTTGTACGTAAGCGACAGGGTTCTGACAACGCCCTGCCACTTTGCGTATTTGAAAATCGCCGACGGCTGCAATAATTGCTGCACGTATTGCCTCATTCCGTCCATTCGCGGCAGATATAAAAGCTATCCTATGGAAGATTTGCTTCGCGAAGCGGAGAGTTTGGGCGACGTCCAAGAGCTTATTTTGGTCGCTCAGGACGTCACGAGATACGGAATTGACCTCTACGGGGAAAATTTTTTAATAAATTTTTTACAAAAGCTGACAACACTTGTCAACATTAAAGGTGTAAGATTATTGTACTGTTATCCCGATATGATTTCCGACGAGCTTATCGCCGAAATTCGGGATAACCCTAAGATTATAAAATACCTCGATATACCCTTCCAGCACAGCGAGGACAGGATATTGAAGCTGATGAACAGGCGGGGAAGCAGGGCGGAATATCTCTCACTTTTATCGAAACTGCGCGAACAGATTCCCGACGTTGCCATTCGCTCCACTTTTATCACGGGTTTTCCCACGGAAACGGAGGAAGAAGTATCTGCGCTGTGCGCATTTTTGGAAGAGGCAAAGCTGACAAATTGCGGCTTTTTCGCGTACTCCCGCGAACCCGAAACGGCGGCTTATAAAATGAAAGGTCAGATTCCTTATTCTGAAAAGTTGAAGAGGGTGAAAAGGCTTTACGGCGTGCAAAAGCGCATTTCAAGGGAGTTTTTGCAGGGGTTTATCGGCAAAAAGCTGCGCGTGCTGTGCGATGGTATAGATTATAACAGAGAGTGTTTTGTAGGTCGGGCGTATTTCAGCGCGCCCGATATAGACGGCAAGGTTTACTTCAATGCAAAATACGCCGAACAGGGGGAATATTTTCAAGTTTTGGTGACTTCCTGCGGCGATTACGATTTGTTCGGTCATACGGAGGACTATTCAGATGAATGAGAACGGAGAAAGCGAAAAAATAACCGAAAACGAGGCGGGAGAGGTCAAAAACAACAAGGAAGATGTCAAAAACGGCAAATTCTATAAGTTTGTTGCCGGCAAAGGCGTAATGAATTTGCCCAACAAACTCACAATTTCCCGCGTAGTCATGATACCCCTTTTCGTGCTGTTTTTCTATCTCAATTTCAAGGGGCATTACTTCTGCGCGCTCGCGGTGTTCGCCATTGCGGGTTTTACGGACTTCCTCGACGGCTATCTCGCGAGAAAATACCGCCTTGTTACCAACCTCGGGAAATTTCTCGATCCCGTAGCCGATAAAGTTTTAGTGGCTTCGGCAATGATCGTCATGCTCACAGAGCCCTATTTCTTTGTCGCTTACCTCGGGAATTGGGCTATGATTGTCGCGGGCTGCTGCGTCGCGCTCATCATGGCGCGCGAGCTCATCGTGAGCGGGTTCAGAATGGTGGCGGCGGACGCGCGGGTGGTTATCGCCGCCGATAAAATAGGCAAGATAAAGACGGTTTTTCAGGATATGAGCATGGTCTTTTTGCTGATTTTTGCGTCTTTTGCGGAGTTTTTCACAGGCGTTGCCATCAAAGCCCTCAACTATATCGGACTTATATTTTTAGCGTACGCCACTGTACTTACGGTCGTTTCGGGCGTAAATTATATCGTTAAAAACAGGCACGTGCTGAGGCAATGATGGATAATTTGGACAACGCAGCGGCTGATTATAAATGCGTTTTGCTTTCATTTGCGAATAAGCGTTCGTTTGATTTCTCCGCGGAAGAAAAGGTCTGCGCAGAGTGCGCTTCCCGCGGATATTACTTTGAAAAGATCGTGCACGTCGCCTTTGATAACTCGCGGGAGATTGTGCGCGTTATTAAAGACGCGGCGGCGCATGCGGATAATTTGTTTTTGCTCTATCCCGCGCAGATGGACAACACCGTAAAGAGTTTTGTTTCCGACCTTTTGGGCGCGCCGTTCGACGGGCTCGGCATATTGAAAAGCGGCAATAAAAGCGCGTTCACACTCTTCTGCGACGGGGCGAACAGGCTCAATTTCGACGACATAAAAGCCGTTCTCGACAAAAAATACAGCGTTTCCTACGACAGGGCGGTGATAAGGGCGGTCGGCGCGCCGAGCGAACTTTTGGAAGAGGGAATCTGCGCCGCAAAGGATATATTGCATGTCGGGAAGTCGGACGAGGCGTTTATCAACGTAAGCGAAAGTTTCGGCGATTGCCGCATTGAAATAGTCTACACCGATACGACGCCGAAAATGGCGGTGGACGGCGCTATCCGCGAAATTTTGAAGAGGATAAACGCTTATGTCTACGCAATGGAGGACATCTCCCTTGCCGAACAGCTTTTCAGGCTGTTGCGCCTTCGCAGAATGACGATAGCGGTGGCGGAATCCTTCACGGGCGGCGGGGTATGCAAGCGGCTTGTGGAAGTCCCCGGAGTATCCGAAGTGTTTTTCGAAGGGCTCAACACCTATTCCAACCAAGCAAAATGCGAGCGTTTGGGCGTTAAGGAGAGCACTTTGCGGCAATACGGCGCGGTTTCCGCCGAGACGGCAAAAGAGATGGCGGAAGGTCTGCTGAGTACGGGCAACTGCACTTTGGCGGTCGCCACAACGGGAATCGCGGGACCCAATTCGGACAACACCCGCAAACCCGTGGGACTCGCGTACATTGCGGTAGGCTCGGCGGGGCGTGACGTGCTCGCCTATCAGTTCAATTTCAAGGGCGACAGGGAAGAAGTCACCCAAACCGCCATAAACGAGGCGCTGTTCCTCGCCTATAAAGAGTTAAAATAATCAGGAGATTACATATATGAACGAAGAAAAATACAAAGCGTTGAACTCAACAATCGCCATGATCGAAAAGCAGTACGGCAAGGGGGCTATAATGAAACTCGGCGACGAGGCGGGGAACACGGACATCGACGTCATTCCGACGGGGTGCCTCGCGCTCGATCTCGCACTCGGCGTTGGCGGCATACCCCGCGGCAGGATTATGGAAATTTTCGGACCTGAATCTTCGGGCAAGACGACCGTCGCGCTTCACATTATCGCGCAGGCGCAGAAAGCGGGCGGCGTAGCGGCGTTTATCGACGCGGAACACGCCCTCGACGCGGTCTATGCCAAAGCTCTCGGCGTAAAGACGGACGAGCTGTATATCTCCCAGCCCGACACGGGCGAACAAGCCCTCGACATATGCGAATCGCTCGTAAGGTCAAGCGCGGTGGACGTCATCGTAGTCGATTCGGTCGCGGCGCTCACACCCAAGGCGGAAATAGAGGGCGATATGGGCGATACGCACGTCGGACTTCTCGCAAGGCTCATGTCGCAGGCGCTCAGAAAGCTGACCGCAATAACCAACCGTTCCAAGACGTGCGTTATCTTTATCAACCAACTTAGGGAGAAAGTGGGCGTCATGTTCGGCAACCCCGAGACAACCCCCGGCGGCAAGGCGTTGAAGTACTTCGCTTCCATAAGGCTTGACATCAGAAAAGCCGACGCGCTCAAAAACGAGGGGGATATAATAGGCAACAGAGCTAAGGCGAAAGTCGTCAAAAACAAGGTCGCGCCCCCGTTTAAAGTGGCGGAATTCGACATAGTGTACGGCACGGGAATTTCACAGGAGGGTTGCCTTATCGACCTCGGTCTGGAATACGGCATACTCACAAAGAGCGGCGCGTGGTTCAACTACAACGACGAAAAACTCGCCAACGGAAGGGAAAAGATGCGCGAATACCTCATGGCAAACCCCGCGCTCGCTTCCGAAATCGAGGCAAAAATAAGGGAAGCGCATAAATCTTCCCTCAAAAAGACGCAGGACGATTGATGAATTACGGTTTTGTTAAGGTCTGCGCGGCAACCCTCGGGATAAAGGTCGCCGACGTAAGATATAACGCAAACAAAATAATTTCCGCCATAAAAGAGGCGGACGGGAACGGTGCGCAGATCGTTGTGTTTCCCGAACTTTCGATTTGCGGCTACACGTGCGGAGATCTGTTCAACCAATGCGCATTGATTGAGAGCGTTGAGGAAGAAATCGCCGAAATCGCGCAAAAGACGAAAGATTGTTCATCTCTCTGCTTTATCGGCGCGCCCGTCGCCAACGGCGGAAAGCTGTATAACTGCGCCGTCGCTATCTGCGCGGGTGAAATTTTGGGCGTTGTGCCCAAGAGCAGCCTGCCCAATTACGGCGAATTCTACGAGCGCAGGCACTTTTATCCCGCCGATTGCGGCGTGGGGACGGTCGATTTGTGCGGAATAACCGTTCCTTTCGGCACGGACATTCTGTTCAAGGCGGAAAATTCCCCCGATTTGACAGTTGCGTGCGAGATTTGCGAAGATTTATGGGTAGCTTCCAGCCCCTCGATAAGACATGCGCTTGCGGGCGCGACGGTGGTTGTCAACCTCTCTTGCAGCGACGAGGTGGTTGGAAAGGCAGAATATCGCAGAGACCTCGTCAAGATACAGTCGGCAAAACTGCTCTGCGGTTACGTCTACTGCGACGCGGGCGACGGCGAAAGCACGACCGATTTGGTCTTTGCGGGTCACAATTTAATCTGCGAAAACGGCGTATGTATAAATCAGTCCGCACTGTTTGAAAACGGGTTGCTTTACGGCGAAATCGACGTCGAAAAGCTCTCTTCCGAGCGCAGGCGCATGGCGGAAAGTTTCTTCACGGGCGAGACAAAAGAGCATAAAATCGTGGAGTTCGAAGCGGGCGACAGACCTTTTGAAATCACCCGCACATTTTCGCGCTATCCGTTCGTTCCCGCAAGCGGCGAAAGTTTGAAGGAGAGGGCGGAGCTGATTCTGACCCTGCAATCAAAAGGGCTCGAAAAGCGCGTCGCTCATACGGGCGCAAAGACGGCGGTTATAGGCATATCGGGCGGGCTCGATTCGGCGTTGGCGCTTCTCGTTGCGCGCAGGGCGTTTTTATCGCTCGGCAAGCCCCTTTCGGACATTGTCGCGATAACCATGCCCGGGTTCGGCACGACTTCCCGCACGAAAGACAATTCCTTAAAACTTATAAGTTTGCTCGGCGCAAGCGGCAGGACGATAGACATAAAAAACAGTGTTGACGTTCACTTTGCCGATATCGGACACGATAAAAACGTGCGCGACGTGACGTATGAAAACGCACAGGCGCGCATGCGTACAATGATTTTAATGGATATTGCCAACGAAACGGGCGGAATGGTTGTGGGAACGGGAGATTTGAGCGAACTTGCCCTCGGCTGGGCTACCTATAACGGCGACCATATGTCCATGTACGGCGTGAACAGTTCCGTTCCCAAGACTCTCGTCAAATACCTCGTCGGCTACGAAGCGGAAAATATCGGCGGCGAGTGCGGCAGGGTGTTGAAGGATATCCTTTCAACCGAGATAAGCCCCGAGCTTCTTCCCCCCGACGAGAGCGGCAAGATTGCGCAAAAGACGGAAGATATCGTTGGACCTTATTCGCTTACCGATTTCTTCATGTATTACAGCGTGCGCTGGGGTTTTTCTCCCGAAAAGATTGCATATCTCGCGCAAAAGGCGTTTAAAGGTGAGTACGACGGGCAAGTTATCATGAAGTGGCTCAAAAACTTCTACAAGCGCTTCTTCTCGCAGCAGTTCAAGCGCTCATGCGTGCCCGACGGCGTGAAAGTGGGCACGATAACGCTTTCCCCGCGCGGAGATTGGCGTATGCCGTCCGACGCGGAGGCAGCCGTCTGGCTTGCCGCCTTAGACGAAAAATTTTGAAATTTTCCCTTGCGGATAAAGCGGGCGGAATTCATAAATCAAAGCGGCAGATTTTACAAGACATAGACGGTAGAAGTCAAAAATTAAGCCGAACAAATTCAAAAAATAAACAGCATAAATCAAAAATATAAAATAAAATTACAGATTTACAGACCGCGGGGGGGGGCAAAACTTCCGCGGTTTAACATTGTTTTGCCTTAAAAAGCGCGATATTACAGCTAATATTGACAGTATTTTAATAAATAAATTGACTTTTACGCTTGCGTGGTGTAAAATAAAATACAGGATATAACAAGGTTCAAAAAACTTTCGATTATATTTAAAAATTAAATCAGGAGGCTTAAAGTATGTTAAACGCAAAAATAAGCTCCCTGTTTCTTGCCGCCGACGCTTGGCTTGTCGGGTTTATCGTTGTTTTGATTGTCGCGGTGCTTGCAGCAATCGCGGCAGTCTTATGTTGGTTTTTAGGTCGCAAGCTGTATAAGAGCAAATTGGAAAGTCAGCTTGGCGATATAAAGGCTCGCGCCGATAAAATGATAGAAGACGCTACGGCTGAAAGTAAAGCTATTAAAAAGGAAGCCATTTTAGAAGCAAAGGAACAGGAGCTTAAATTAAAGAACGAGTTTGAAAGGGAAAGCAGAGAGAAAAAGGCGGAACTCAACAAGCTCGAACAGAGATTGATGCAGAAAGAGGACAACCTCGACAAAAAAGAGGACGCCCTGCAAAAGAGAAACGAGGAAATCGACAGACAAAAGAAAGATTTGCTCGGGAAAGAACAGGAAATCAAAAAGACTCAGGACAAAATAAATCATCAGCACGAGTTGATGGTTCAGGAACTTGAAAAGGTTGCCCAGCTTTCCAAGGACGAGGCGAAAAAGCTGCTCTCCGCGGAAATTTTGGAAGAAACGCGCCACGACGTGGCTTTGCAGGTAAGAAATATCGAGCAGACCGCAAAGGAAGAGGCGACAAACGAGGCGAAAAAGATAATTTCCCTTGCTGTGCAGCGCTGTGCAAGCGACCACGCTTCGGAGATAACGGTATCGGTTGTTCCCCTCCCCGGCGACGACATGAAGGCGAGAATTATCGGCAGAGAGGGCAGAAATATCCGCGCGCTCGAAAACGCGACGGGCATAGAGCTTATCGTAGACGATACGCCGGAAGTCGTCATCGTTTCAGGCTTCGACCCCGTTCGCCGCGAAGTTGCCCGCTTAACGCTTGAAAGGCTGATCGCCGACGGAAGAATTCATCCCGCAAGGATAGAAGAGACGGTCGCAAAGGTGAAGAAAGAGCTGGATCAGGAGATAAAGGCGGCGGGCGAAAGCGCAATGTTCGAAGTGGGCATCTACGGCTTGCACCCCGAGCTTATCAAACTGATAGGCAGGTTGAAGTACAGGACAAGTTACGGTCAGAACGTTTACAGACATTCGATTGAAGTCGCCCAGCTCGCAGGGCTTATGGCGCAGGAGCTTGGTCTCGACGTCAATTTGGCTAAGCGCGCGGGACTTTTGCACGACATCGGCAAAGCTGTCGATAAGGAGCAGGAAGGCACGCACGTTCAGCTCGGCGCGGATATAGCTAAGAAGTACAACGAAAAGGCGAACGTAATCAACGCGATAGCCGCTCACCACGGCGACTGTGAGCCCAAGACGGTCGAAGCTGTGCTTGTTGCCGCGGCGGACGCTATTTCGGGCGCGCGCCCCGGTGCGAGAAGAGAGACGGGCACGAATTATATCAAGCGTCTCGAAAAGCTCGAAGAGATTGCGGGCAGCTTCAACGGAGTCGATAAGACGTACGCCATACAGGCGGGCAGGGAAGTCAGGGTTATCGTCAAGCCCGAACAGGTTGACGACGCGCAGGCAATGTTCCTCGCAAAGGATATTGCAAAGAAGATTGAAGCCGAACTCGAATATCCCGGTCAGATAAAGGTAAACGTCATTCGCGAATCGCGCTGCGTGGAATACGCAAAGTAAGTTGACGTCAAACCGCATTTCAAATATAAGAATATAAGAAATCTCCCCGAAAGAAATCTCTCGGGGAGATATTTTGCTCAATATCTATTATTTGGAAAACAGATAGAAGCACACCGCGAACAGCGTGATATTCATGACGGTGATGGAGGGGAGAACGATAAGTTTCATTACGTCGCTTGCGAGCGAGAAATTGATTCTGAACAGGAACGACGAAACGCAGATAATTAGTATTAGCAAAATCGTTATCACAATACATTTGGAAATGTATGAATTTGACAAAGGTTTTGCGCAGTTTGCCCCGTATCCTTTCAAAAACAGCCCGCCGAATATCGCAAATTGCACTATGCCGATAAGCAAAAGCGTTATCGGATAGATAAGCGGAACGCCCAATTTGCTTCTGAAAATCATGCAGAACATGAACTCCACGAGCAAAACAAACAGAACTGCGGCAGAGCTCATTGTAAGCGTCAGCCCCTTGTTGTAGGTAGTTTTAGTGGCGTAGTTGGAGCGGGAGTCGTACTCGTACGAAGGGCTAATTCTCACGCCGTCGTTGCGCCCTCTGTCCAAAATTTCCGAAGTCGCGGCTTCCTGCTTGCGTTGGGAAGCGCGCGCATCGCTTCTTGTATACGACGTTTCGACCCTGCCGTTAGCGATAGCCCTGTCGTAAATGCCGTTGATGAGGTTTTTGTAGTCGCGCTCGGTCTCGGGTTTGACGTTGTAAAGCAGTTTAGCCGTCCTGACGTTGGAGGAGTTGGGGACAACGTCCTCGCTTGGCTGTTTATCGGGCACGGGGCTGCTGATGAGCTTTAAATAATTTTCGTGAGCGCGCCGCCTCGCTTCAATGTCGGCTTCCGTCTCCTGTGCTGGCGTTGCCGCCTGAACGGCGGAGGGTTGCTGCGCTGCGGGTTGCTCAACTTGCTGAGCGGGGGCGGGAGCTTGTTCAGCCGCGACGGGCTGTGCGGGAGCGTATTGCTCTGCTCTTTGCGACTCGTCGGCTTTTTGGGTGTTGAAGTTGACTTCCCCTTGCTTTTCCGCGTCTTCTTGTTCTTCGCCGTTTTTGATTACGGGAACGCGCGATACGGAATTTCTCAAAATCGTGAAATCGACGGGAGTGGGGGCGGGCTGAGAAAAATCAAAGGAGCGGTCGGAAATAAGGCTGTCTATTATAGTCCTCGAATATTCCCATTCCGCAAGGTTCTTTTCGGTGATTTCCCTGCCGCTGTCGGTGAGAGTGAAATACTTTCTTCTTCCGCCCGACGTAACCTCGTCAGTCTTCCAATACGCCAAAATATATCCCTGATTTTCAAGCCTCTTCAACGCACTGTAAAGGGTGGGCTGTTTCAAGGTGTATTGGTTATGGCTCTTGCGCTCGATATCGTTTATGATTTCATAGCCGTATTTATCCCGCTCGTACAAAGCGCGCAGGATAATGGTATTGATATGCCCCCTGATAAGGTCGGCGCTTATGCCGCTTTTATCTTCCGCTTCGCCGTTTGTTTGCTCTTCGGCGGGGGTATTTTCATTGGCTTCCGCGCTCTCGTCGTCCTGCTGAGCGGGGAATTCTTCGTTTTTGTCTGTAAGATCGTCCATCTTTTGTGTACCCCAAAATTTTGTATATATTTTACCATAAAACACATAATATGTCAACAGTTTGACAAAATAAATGGTACTATGTCACACATAAAAGTATAAATTTTATCAAATTTGTAGACATTGTGCGCGTATTGTGGTAAAGTTAATGGGAAAAATAAGGTGGTAATAAAAAATGTACATGCACAAAAAGGATTATGAGATCCGCTATACCGACGTGGATTTCAACGACAACATCAAACTTTCGGCTTTGCTTTCCGTAATGGTGGAATCGGCTTGCCTTTCCGCGGACGAACTCGGTTTCGGTTACAGCGTGCTTCAACCGAAAAATATCGGCTTCATTCTCGCTAATTGGTATGTCGAGCTGTTCAGACCGATCAGGTTGGGCGATGTCCTCAGCGTACATACCTGGCCCATCGAGCCGAAAAAGCTGATAGTTTTCAGGGACTACGAACTGTTTGTAGGCGATGAAAAGGTGGGCGTTGCGACGTCGAGGTGGTGCACAGTCGACCTTGCGACGTTTTCCATGATTCCCGCAAAAGAGGCGATAGGCGGCGATATAACCTATAACGATTTCCGCGCGGTCGAATTCAACAGCTGGAAAATCCCCACATTTCCGCACGGTGACAAGCCCGATTACGAAAAGTGCGTTTCCTATTCGGACTACGACCACTACAACCACGTCAACAACACGAAATACGGAGATTTGCTCATGGACGCTTTCTCGCCCGAAGAGCTCAAAGGCAAGGCGATTTCCAAAGTGCGCATTTCGTACGTCAAGCAATGCAAATACCCCGAAGTTTTGCGCTTTTACAAGCAAAAAGCGGAGGACGGCGAATACGTCGTCGAAGGCTACGAAGGCGACGAAGAGCGCATTATAATGAAAATAGCGCTTTCCGATTGTTAAAGGACGTCTTCAAGCCATGCAAAAGCCCGAATATATCTTAAAACGTTCTCCCAAGCGCAAGACGATAGGCATAAGCATAGGGCGGGATAACGTGGTTGTCGTCAGCGCGCCTGTAAAAACCCCGCTTTCAAGCATAGAAAAATTCGTCGCGGAAAAAAGCGGCTGGATAAACAAGCACCTTTCGCACAACGCGTCCGTCCGCGCCGCGTTTCAAGACGTAATCGAAGGGAGGGCGGTGCTCGTCGCGGGCGCAAAAACCCCGCTTATAATTTCGGACAGGAACGTTTTTTCCCTTTCGGCGGTCTGCGTAACTTCCCTTGCAAAGTTAAAAAAATTATATATTAACAACCTCGGCGGCGAGTTTTATGAAATGCTTAAAAGTATCAGCGCACGCACGGGGCTGAAATATTCTTCGGCGGGGCTGCGCACATACAAATCGCGTTGGGGCTGTTGCAGCAAGGACAAGGCGTTGGAATTCAACTATAAACTGCTTATGCTGCCGCGGGAAATCTGGGAATACGTGATTGTGCACGAGCTCTGCCATACGCTGCATATGGACCATTCCCGCAAGTTCTGGGAGTGCGTGCGCGCGTTTTTGCCCGACTATTCAAAAAGGCGCAAGGCGTTAAAGGAATATTCTTTTCTCTGCCCGATGTATTGACCAGCCGCAGCGTTGTCCATATGGGCATATGACATATTTTTTATACTTTTTGTGATTTCCACCGCGTTTTTGCGCATTTTTCCGCCGTTTTGAAAGCGTTTCGATGGCGTTATTTCGTCTCGATTTCTTTCGTTTTTGCAATAGCTTTCCGCCGTTTTCCGCGCGCTTTTCTTTCCGTTCTAGGTCTATTTGTAAATATACAAATATTATTTTTATTTTGAATATTTATAAATTTTTAAAACTAATCATTGCAAAATTATTCGTTTCAAATCAAAAGATTTTTAATTTTGATGTCAATTTTACTTGACTTGTTTAAATTATATATTATATAATTAGTCAGGTTACCCGATGAGGTAGCCTAAAATTATGTAAGCGAGAGCGTTTATATGGAAAAGAAAATCAAAAAAGTAGTATTGGCTTATTCGGGCGGACTCGATACGTCCATAATAATTCCCTGGCTCAAAGAAAATTACGATAACTGCGAAGTTATAGCCGTGTCCGGCGATGTCGGACAGGCGAGCGAGCTTGAAGGTCTTGAAGAAAAGGCGCTTAAAACGGGCGCTTCCAAACTCTACATTGAGGATTTGAAAAAGGAATTTATAGAAGATTACATTTACCCCTCGATGAAGGCGGGTGCGATTTACGAAAACAAGTATCTTCTCGGCACGTCCTTCGCGCGCCCCATTATCGCAAAAAGGATTGTGGAAATCGCCAAAAAGGAGGGCGCGGACGCAATTTGCCACGGCTGCACGGGCAAGGGCAACGATCAGGTCAGGTTCGAGCTCGCGATAAAGGCTTTCGCTCCCGAAATGAAGATAATCGCTCCTTGGAGAATTTGGGATATAAAGAGCCGCGACGAGGAAATCGACTACGCCGAACAGCACAATATCCCCTTGAAGATTAACAGGGAGACCAACTATTCCAAGGATAAGAACCTTTGGCATCTTTCGCATGAAGGTCTCGACCTCGAAAACCCCGCCAACGAGCCCGACTATGATAAAATACTCGAACTCGGCGTATCTCCCTGGAAAGCTCCCGATAAGGCGACATATATAACGATACATTTCGAAAAGGGCGTTCCCACGGCTATAAACGGCAAGAATATGGGCGCGGTTGAACTCATTGCCGCACTCAACAAGGTAGGCGGCGAAAACGGCGTCGGGCTTGTCGATATGGTTGAAAACCGCCTTGTCGGCATGAAGTCGAGGGGAGTATACGAAACCCCCGGCGGCACTATCCTTTACGCCGCGCACGAATTGCTCGAATCTATCTGCCTCGATAAGGCCACGCAGCATTATAAGCAGATGATAGCTATAAAATACGGCGAAATCGTATACGACGGTCAGTGGTTCACCCCGCTCAGGGAAGCCCTCGACGCGTTTGTAGACAAGACGCAGGAAACCGTGACGGGCGATGTCAAACTCAAAATATACAAGGGCAATATCTTCAATGCGGGCATAACTTCGCCGCACTCGCTGTACAGCGAGGACATCGCGACTTTCGGCGAGGACGACTGCTACAACCAGATGGATTCGCAGGGCTTTATCAACCTGTTCGGGCTTCCCATCAAGGTAAAAGCCCTTCTCGACGAAAAGAAGTTGAAGTAAATGATAAATGTTTTTATAGACGGAAAAGAGGGAACGACGGGCTTGCAGATCTACGAAAGACTGCAAAAGCGGGAGGATGTCCACATAATCTCGCTCACTGAAGATTTGAGGAAGGATACTGCGGCAAGGCGCGATTGCCTTAATTCCGCCGACGTCAGCTTTTTATGTCTGCCCGACGCAGCCGCCGCGGAAGCCGCCGCAATGACTGACAACCCCCGCGCTAAGATTATAGACGCGTCCACCGCACATAGGACAAACCCCGCTTGGGTCTACGGCTTTCCCGAAATTTCCGCTAAGAGGCGGGAGGAAATAGCTTCCTGCACCCGATTGGCTAACCCCGGTTGCCACGCTACGGGCTTTATTTCGATAGTCGCGCCACTCGTTAAAGGCGGAATTGCAAGCGCGGACTACCCGTTTGTCGCCCATTCCGTCACGGGATATTCGGGCGGCGGCAAAAAGACGATTGCACAGTACGAAAGCTCGGACAGGGATATTTCTCTTTCCTCGCCCAGACAGTACGCGACGACGCTCGAACACAAGCACCTTCCCGAAATGCAGAGGGAATGTGGGCTTGATTTCAAACCGATATTCAACCCGATAATCTGCGATTTTTACAGCGGAATGTGCGTAACCGTGCCTATTTATCGCAGGTTATTGTCCAAAAATTACGGTGTAAACGATATAAGAGAATATTTTACACAGTACTATGACGGACAGAATTTCGTAAATGTGGCGACCGAAGAGGACACCCCCGCGTACATTCCCGCAAACAAGAACACCGACACGAACGACATGACGATTTACGTAAGCGGCAACGCGGACAGGATATTTATTGCGAGCGTTTTCGATAACCTCGGCAAGGGCGCGTCGGGAGCGGCGGTGCAGAACATGAATATAATGTTCGGGCTCGACGAGCGCACTTCGCTTGTCTGACGGCGGGAAATTTGTATCGCGCAGACAAAAATGTAAATTTGTATCGCACGGACAAAAGCGCGCATAATGATATTTCATCGCGCTAATTGCGCGCTATAACATTGAAACATTGTTTAAAGCGCGCGGCACATTTAACGCAGCACAAATTAGGTAAAAGCGAATTTTAATTAAAATTTAGCGCAAAACAGCTGAAATTCAACAAAAAATCATTACAAATAAATCAAAAACCCGACATTTTAATTACGGTATGAAGATAAAGGTAATAAAAGGCGGCGTGTGCGCTCCCAAGGGCTTTAAGGCTAACGGCATACACTGCGGAATAAGAAAAAACAAAATAAAAAAAGATTTCGCGCTGATAGTCAGCGAGGTTCGCGCTTCGGCTGCGGGTGTCTATACGAGCAATCTCGTAAAGGGCGCGCCCGTGGTTGTCACCAAGCGCAACCTTGAAAACGGCTACGCGCAGGCAATCATTTGCAACAGCGGAAACGCTAACACTTGCAACGCGGACGGCATAGCCGTAGCGGAGGATATGTGCGCGCTTGTCAAATCGGTGAGTGGCATCGACGCGACCGACGTGATAGTAGCTTCCACGGGCGTCATCGGACAGAAGCTCGATATAACCCCGATGAGAGAGGGCATAAATGAGCTTTGGAATGGGCTCGGCGACAACAGCGACAACGCGGCGGAAGCTATAATGACGACCGACACCGTCAAGAAGTCCATTTCCGTGGAATTCGTCATAGACGGCAAAAAGTGCAGGATGGGCGCGATAGCAAAGGGCGTAGGAATGGTCTGCCCCAACATGGCGACAAATCTTATATTTTTGACGAGCGACGTCGCCATCACCCCAGAAATGCTTCAAAAAGCGCTTTCCGCCGACGTGAAGAGTTCGTTTAACATGATAAGCGTTGACGGCGACCAATCGACAAACGACACCTGCTGCATAATGGCGAACGGGCTTGCGGGCAATGAAGTTATCGCCGCCGCGGGCAGGCAGTTTAACGCGTTTAAAAAGGCGCTGAATTTCTGCACCGTATATCTTTCAAAAATGATAGCAAAGGACGGTGAGGGCGCTACAAAACTCATAGAGTGTAACGTTTACGGTGCAAAATGCCTGCGTTCCGCGAGGGTTATCGCCAAAACGGTGATAAAATCTTCCCTCGTCAAGGCGGCAATGTTCGGTTCGGACGCGAATTGGGGAAGGGTGCTCTGCGCGATAGGTTATGCGGGCGAGGCAGTGGACGTCGACGCAATCGACGTGGATTTTCTGTCCCGCGCGGGTGAAATTGCCGTGTGCAGGGGCGGAAAAGGCGTTGATTTCAGCGAAGAGACGGCAAAGAAAGTTTTGTCCGAGGACGAAATTACAATAAATATAAATCTCAATATCGGCAACGGCAATGCTACGGCGTGGGGTTGCGATCTCACATACGATTACGTAAAGATCAACGGTGATTACAGGACTTGATATGGGTAAGCAGGAACAGGCGGAATTTCTCATAGAGGCAATGCCTTATATAAAGAAATATTTCAATAAAGTGCTCGTCGTAAAGTACGGTGGTAACGCGATGACGGATGAAAATCTCAAATCTTCCGTCATGCGCGATTTAGTCGTTTTGAATCTCCTCGGCATAAAAGTCGTCCTCGTTCACGGCGGCGGACCGGAGATTTCCGAAACCATCAAAAAAATGGGAAAGGAGACGAAGTTTATCGACGGCTTGCGCTATACCGATAAGGAAACCGCGGAAATCGTGCGCATGGTGCTTGCGGGCAAGGTGAATAAATCTTTGACCGATTTGATAGAGCGCCACGGCGGAAAAGCGGTAGGCATCTGCGGACAAGACGGACACATAATGAAATGCGAAATGCAGGACGAAAAGCTCGGCTACGTGGGTAAAATCACGGAAATCAACACCGGGCTTATAGACGATTTGCTCAACCTTGGGTACGTTCCCGTGATTTCCACCGTCGGTTACGACGACGAGGGCAATGTCTATAACGTCAACGCCGACACCGCCGCGGCAGCTATCGCGGGGGCGCTCAACGCGGAAAATCTCATACTTATGACGGATATATGCGGGTTGCTCGAAGACAAAGACGACCCGTCGAGCCTGATTAAAAAGGTATATGTTTCCGATATACCCGCCCTTGTAAAACAGGGAATAATATCGGGCGGAATGATTCCCAAAATAGAGTGCGCAAAAGAAGCTATACGCCGCGGAGTAAAGAAAGCCGTCATAATTGACGGTCGCGTTTGCCATTCGATTTTAATTGAAATTTTATCGGACGAGGGTAGCGGAACGATGTTTGTTTGAGGCTGATTTATCTTTTAAATCAGTCTTTCTTTTAGTCAGGTGATAATTTATTAAGGTGTAAAAATGGACAAGAACAATGTTTTTGAAAACGACAAGCGATTTATCGCCAATACTTACGCGCGTTTTCCCGTTGTGTTTACCTCTGGCGAGGGCGCAATACTCAAAGACGCAGACGGCAAGGAATATATCGACTGCGCGACGGGGATAGGTGTAAATATTTTCGGGATAAACGACGAAGTCTGGAAAAACGCGGTCAAGGCGCAGATTGACAACATACAACACGTCTGCAATCTGTATTATTCCGAGCCGCAGGTGGAGCTCGCCGCGGCGTTGTGCAAGCTGACGGGCTGTAAGAAGGTCTTTTTCGGCAACAGCGGGGCGGAAGCCAACGAGTGCGCCATAAAAGCCGCACGCAAGTACGGCAACGACCGCTACGGCGACAGAAACGAGATAATCACGCTCAAAGATTCCTTCCACGGAAGAACTATCGCCACGCTCACCGCGACGGGGCAGGACGCGTTCCACAGTCATTTCGGTCCGTTCCTTGAAGGTTTTAAATACGCAGAGCCGACTATGCGCGGAATTTATTCCTGCTATACCGAAAAGACGTGCGCCGTCATGATAGAAGTCGTACAGGGCGAAAGCGGCGTAAACGTACTCGACAGGCAGTTTTTGAAAGAGCTCGAAAAGTTCTGCAAGGAGAGGGATATCTTGCTCATCTGCGACGAAGTGCAGTGCGGCAACGGCAGGACGGGTTACGCCTACGCCTACGAATGGGCGGGAATAAGCCCCGATATCGTGACTACCGCCAAGGGCTTGGGCGGAGGACTTCCCATAGGCGCGTGCATGCTCTTCGATAAATGCGAAAACGTCTTCGGGTTCGGCGACCACGGAACGACATTCGGCGGGAATCCCGTAGCTTGCGCGGGAGCAGTCACGATAGTCGAAAGATTTACGCCCGAACTGCTACTTGAAGTGCAGGGCAAGGGGGCGTATTTCAAGGCGAATATTGAACATATTAAAAACGTCCGCGCCGTTTCGGGTCTCGGACTTATGATAGGCATAACAACGGATAAACCGCCGAGGGAAGTAGCGGAAAAATGTCTTGAAAGGGGACTTGTCGTACTTACCGCGCACGATAAGGTTCGCCTGTTACCGCCGCTTATAATAACCAAGCGGCAAATAGACGCGGCGTTGAAAATATTGAACGAGGTGATATCGCAATGAGACATTTACTCAAATTACAGGATCTGACGCGCGAGGACATACTTTCCATATTGAACCTTGCAGACCAGCTCAAATTCGAGAGAAACAACGGGATAAAGAAAGATTATCTCAAAGGCAAAAAGTTGGGAATGATTTTTCAGAAATCTTCCACCCGCACGAGGGTTTCCTTCGAAGTCGGTATTTATGAACTCGGCGGCTACGGTCTGTTCCTTTCGAGCAACGATTTGCAAATAGGCAGGGGAGAGCCCGTGCAGGACACGGCGAGAGTGCTTTCCCGCTATCTCGACGGCATAATGATAAGGACTTTCGCGCAAAAGGAAGTCGAAGACCTGGCAAAATACGGCTCTGTGCCCGTCATAAACGGTTTGACGGACTATGCGCACCCCTGTCAGGTGCACGCCGATTTAATGACGATACGCGAATACAAGGGCAGCTTCAAGGGCTTGAAGATGGCGTTTATCGGCGACGGCAACAACATGGCGAACAGCCTCATGGTAGGCGCAATAAAGACGGGTATGGAATTTGCCATCGCCTGCCCCAAAGGCTACGAGCCCGACTCCGAGCTCATGAAATGGGCGGCTGAAAACGGCGCGTTCACCATGACGAGGGACGTCAAAGAGGCGTTAAAGGACGCCGACGTAGTCTATACGGACGTCTGGGCGTCTATGGGTCAGGAGGGCGAGAAAGCCAAGCGCGAAAAGGCGTTTGCGGGCTATCAGGTCAACGAAGAGAACTTAAAAGTTGCCAAGCACGACGTAATGTGCCTGCATTGCCTTCCCGCACACCGCGGCGAGGAAATCAGCGAAGAGACGTTTGAAAAACACGCCAAAGAGATTTTCGAAGAGGCGGAAAACAGACTGCACGCACAGAAAGCCGTCATGGTTAAACTGATGAAGTAAATTCACCGCTCAGGTATTTTGATACGCATTTACGGGGATAATTCGGATTATGAAAGAAGAAAAAGTTTATTTGACTTTGCAAAACGGCAGACAATTCGTAGGTTACAGGTTCGGCGCGAGGGGAGATATAATAGGCGAGCTCGTGTTCACAACGGGCATGACGGGATATATCGAAACGCTCACCGACCCGAGCTATTACGGGCAGATAGTCATACAGACCTTCCCGCTCATAGGCAACTACGGCGTCACGCCCGACATGCAGAGCGACAGACCTTGGGTTTCCGCCTATATAGTAAGGGAAAAATGCGATATGCCCTCCAATTTCAGGTGCGAGGGCACTATCGAAAAATATCTTCAAGACAACAACATTATCGGCGTCTACGGGCTCGACACGCGCGAATTGACAAAGATAGTGAGGGAGACGGGCGTCATGAACGCTGCGATTTCCACCCGCCCGAACGTCGATTATCAGGCGATTGAAAAATATCGCATAGTAGACGCGGTAAAGACGGTTTCATGCAAGCAGCCCGTGCATTTGGGCGATCCCGACGGAATGAAAGTCGTGGTTTGGGACTTCGGCGCGAAGTACAATATCGCGCAGGAGCTCGTAAAGCGAGGCTGTCATTGCATAGTCGTACCCGCAACCTATACGGCGGAACAGATACTCGCCCTCAACCCGAGCGGACTCATGCTTAGCAACGGGCCGGGCGACCCGAGCGAAAACGTGGAAATCATAGAAAATATAAGAAAACTTATCGGTAAACTGCCTATTTTCGGCATATGCCTCGGACATCAACTTCTCGCGCTCGCAATGGGCGGCAAGACCAAAAAGATGAAATACGGTCATCGCGGCGGAAATCAGCCCGTCAAAAATCTAAAAACGGGCAGAGTCTATATTTCCAGCCAGAACCACGGCTACGAGGTCATTTCGTCAAGCCTTCCCGTCGGCACGCTCAGCTACGTCAACGCGAACGACGGCACTTGCGAGGGCGTTGATTACCCCGAATATAACGCCTTTACCGTACAGTTCCACCCCGAAGCGAGGGGCGGTCCTCGCGACGCGTCTTTCCTTTTCGATAAATTTCTCGGAAACATAAAGGAGGGAAAGTACAATGCCTAAGAGAGAGGATATCAAAAAAGTACTCGTCATCGGTTCAGGTCCTATCATAATAGGTCAGGCGGCGGAATTCGACTATGCGGGCGCGCAGGCGTGCCGCGTGCTTAAAGACGCGGGAATAAACGTCGTGCTCTGCAATTCCAACCCCGCAACGATAATGACGGACAAGGCGCTCGCGGACGAGATTTACCTCGAACCGCTCACCACCGACACGTTGAAGAGAATAATTATTGAGGAACGCCCCGACAGTTTGCTCGCTTCGTTGGGCGGACAGACGGGCTTGACTCTCGGCTGTCAGCTCGCAAAAGAGGGCTTTTTGGATCAATACGGCGTCAAACTCATAGGCGTAAAGCTCGATTCCATCGACAGGGCGGAGGACAGAGAGCTCTTCAAGGAGACGATGCAAAAGATTAACCAACCCGTCGTTCCCTCGGATATAGCTTACACGGTTGACGAGTGCGTAGCGGTAGCCGAAAAGATAGGCGGTTATCCCGTAATCGTGCGCCCCGCATATACGCTCGGCGGCGCGGGCGGCGGCGTTGCGTACAGCGAAGAAGAACTCCGCCTTATCGCGCATAACGGGCTCATGCTTTCGCCCATTACGCAGGTTTTGATTGAAAAGTACATAGGCGGATGGAAGGAGATAGAGTTCGAAGTTCTGCGCGACGGCGCGGGCAACGTGCTTACCGTCTGCTCAATGGAAAACTTCGACCCCGTCGGCGTGCACACGGGCGACAGCATAGTCATCGCGCCCGCCGTGACCCTTTCCGACGAAGAATATCAAATGCTCCGCACCGCCTCGCTCGACATAATAACAGAGCTCGGCATAGAGGGCGGCTGCAACTGCCAATTCGCACTCAACCCCGATAGCTTCGAGTACGCGGTAATAGAGGTCAACCCGAGGGTTTCGCGCTCATCTGCGCTCGCTTCCAAGGCGACGGGCTATCCGATAGCGAAAGTCGCGACGAAAATAGCGCTCGGCTACACCCTCGACGAGATAAAAAACGACGTCACGGGCAAAACTTACGCATGTTTC
>CANREX010000008.1 GCA_947629735.1 uncultured Clostridia bacterium | reverse complement strand
TGAGGGGCAACAGCTCTTCAAACGCGCTGTCCGTCGCCGCGCAGGCAAGGGAGATGTCCTCAATTTCCTTTTCGCTCTTGACCGCCATTGCGCTTTTGAACGCGGGCGTGCTGTCTACGATTTCCGCGCCGCCCTCTTTGAGCTGCAAATATTCGGCGGCGGTGAGCTTTGAAAGGGGCATCGCCACCTTTTTGTAGCCCGAAAGTAAGACCGAAAGGGTCGTGCCGCGGGGATATTCCAACACGGTTATCCCCTTGCCGCCCAGCGCGTTTTGCGCCGCTTCGAGGTATCTTTTATCGGTATAAAACTTCGTGCCGACGCCGTCTGTTATGACGACTCCGAACGAGCTTTCAAAGCCCGTGAGATAAAATCTGTAATCTTCGTTCAAAGTGACAAGCGCGTCAGCTTCCACCCGAGAAAAGACCTTTTTGCAATTATCGGTTACCATAATATTTTACCAAAAATTTTATTATATGTCAACACTATTGTATATTTCTTTCATAGCCGCGGCGTCCTCTGCCTGAGTGCCGTCCGATTCGCTTACTATGTAAGGCTGCAATTTGAGCTGTTTCAAAGCTATCGCCAAGGGCTCGAACTCTGGACCGTATATTTCGTCGGCGAAAGTCAGGTGTTTGATTTCCCCTTTGCCGCCGTACATTATCTTTGAAAAGTGAACGTGAAAATTCTTCACGCGCTCGTACCCGAGCTCCGAAATCATGTATTCGAGGCGGACTTTGTAGTCGTCCACCGTCTTTAAACTGCCCTGCTCCCTCGCGTTTATGTGCCCGAAATCTATCGCGGGAAGGTAAATTTCGTCAATTTTGCACATCGCGACTATCTCTTCGAGAGTGCCTATCTGCGCGAATTTGCCCATGGTTTCGGGGCAGAAATATAAATCCTGCAAGTTGTTTAAATATACGTAGTCGCGCAAAACTTTCAGCCGCTCGCACGTGAGCGAAAACGCCTCCTCCCGCGTTGCCTTGCCCTGCGCCGCGGGGTGAAATACGAGCCGCTTGCCGCCGAACAATTTCAAAAACCGCGCGCTGTCGAGAACGTAGCCGTAGGACTTTTGCGCCGCCTCGTCCGAGGGGTTTGCGAAATTTATGAAATAGGGCGCGTGAACGCTTATTTCCTTGCCGCTTTCGGCAAAAACCGCGCCGATTTCTTCCGCCTTTGCCTGCGATAGAAGTATTCCCCTCCCGAAAGAATATTCAAAGCAGTCGAGCCCGAATTTATCGAGATATTCGGGGGTCTGCACGGTGTGTTTATAGCCCATTGCATAGAAGCTGTCGCTGTTGCCGCTCGGTCCGAACTTTATCAATTTTTATCCTCGCTTTCCGCCTGTTCTTCCGCATTTATCTGCGCATTTTCTTCCGCATTTTCTTCCGCGGGGTCGCCGCCCGCACGTTCTGCGGGGTCGCCGAAGCCGCTTTCGAGGTTTTTGTACTCTTCGAGGGTGACTTCCGCCTGCTTATCCTCTGTTGCGGCTATTTCGCCCTGCGCGTCAGACGTCCCGTCGTCGCTCAATGTAAGCACGTCCTTTTTGAGCGCGGCTTTCAGTTCGTCCGCGGAGGCAAACGCCTCTATATCGCGAATGTACGCGAGGAAATACACCTTGATTGCGCGCCCGTACAAGTCGCCGTCGAAGCCTTCGTAATGCACTTCGAGGGCGATTCTTTCGTCGCCGAAAGTCGGGCATGAGCCGTAGTTGGCTATGCCGTAATATGTTACGCCGTCTATTTCGCTTTTTACCTTGTAGACGCCCTGTTTTACGGGGAATTTGTTCTCGGGATAATCGATATTCGCGGTGGGGAAGCCTATCGTCTTGCCCCTGCCCGCGCCCTCTTTTACCTCTCCGCAGACATAGAAAGGTTCGCCGAGCAGCTCGTTCGCCTTTGCCACGTCGCCGCTCTCCAAAAAGCCCTTGACGGAAGTCGTCCCGACCTTTTCGCCGTCAAGCGTCACGTCCTTGACGGGCATGTACCAAACGCCGTTGTCCTCGTTTTCCGCATAGCTTTTGAGCGTGGAAGATTTCCCTTTTGCCTTTGCGCCGAAACGGAAGTCTTTGCCGCTCATGTACGCCTTGACGTTGACTTTTTCCTCTATCGTGTGCAGGAAATCTTCGGGAGAGGTCTTTTTGAATTCTTCCGTAAAATCTATGACGAGCACGAATTTCACCGAATACTCTTCCAATATGGCGAGGCGCTCTTCAAATGAATAGACCGTCTTGCCGCCCTTGCCGTCGCGGAACAGCATTACCCCAAGATCCAGCCCGTTTATCTTTGCCTGCAACTTCGCCTTTTTTATGAGATCTCTGTGACCTATATGTATAGCGTCGAAACAGCCGAGAACCAACAGGGCGGGAAAATCGTATTCGTCCTTTCCGTATTCGATTACATTCAGCATAATTTAGTCCTCACCTTTATATATCCGTCTTTAACTTCGGCAATTCCGTAGAATTCTTCGCCGTCGTAAATCTTATATAAACCCGTCGGAAGAGCGGTTGAAAGTGCCACTCCGTTGAACAGTTTTCTGTCGTCGCCGAACGCGTGGTATGCGGGGAAATCTACCAAACTTTCCGCGTTTATCAGATAATTTCCGATATTTTCTTCCGTTAAAATATCCGAACTTACTGAATTTTCTATGCGGAAAACCCCGCTCGCAGTCCTCGTCAGCGCGCTCATCGCCGCGTACGTTCCGAGCTCGGAAGCCAGATCGCGGGCGATTGAGCGGATATACGTGCCGCCGCCGCACTCTATCGAAAAATCGAAGAAATTGCCGTTGCGGCTCAAAAGTTCTATCGAATATATACGTACTTTTTTGGGGGGAAGGGTGAATTCTATCCCCTTCCGCGCCAATTCATAGCCCCTTCTGCCGCCCACCGACTTTGCGCTGTACTTGGGCGGTATCTGCATTATCTCCCCCACCATGGAGGGCAAAACCTGCTTTATTTGCTCTTCCGTTGGTATACTTCCGCCGCTTGCAAGCACGTTGCCCGTGGTGTCGAGCGTGTCGTAATAATCGCCGAATTCAAACGTCGCTTTATATGACTTCCTCTTGTCGAGGAGGTAATCGAACATTCTGCACGCGTTGCCTATCGCGACGGGCAAAACGCCGCCCGCCATGGGGTCGAGCGTGCCCATGTGCCCGCAGCGTGTATGGGTGAGCCGCTTTATTATCCCCACTTCCGCCGCCGAGCTCTTGCCCGCGCGCTTATTGAGGTTAATAAAGCCGTTCATAACTGCTGGTAGACCGCAAACGTCAAGCGCTCTATTATCTCTTCGTATTCGCCGAAGAGCATGCAACCGCTCGCGAGGACGTGTCCGCCCCCGCCGAACTTTGCCGCGACCGCGTTGACGTCCGCCCTCTTGCTGCGCAGCGAGGCTTTGTACTGCATTCTGTTTACTTCGAGGAGAGATATCGCCACCTCTACGCCGTCTATCGACAGCGGGAAATCGACGAACCCTTCCGTCTGACTCTTGTCCGTGCCCGTCTCTTCCAGATCCTTTTTCGAGACGGTGAGTATTGCGAGTTTGTCTTCAAGCGCAAACCGCATGCCGCCGAGCACGCGGGAATAGAGCAGCGCGCGCCCCTTTGTCTGGCGCGTGAACATCTGATAACCTATCCCGCCGAAGTCCGCGCCGCACTCTTTTAACTCCGCCGCGACGGAAAACGTCTTAGCGCTGACGTCGTTGTGAGTGAAATTGCCGCTGTCCGTCAACAGTCCGAGCGCGAGGAGGTCCGCCATTTCCCTATCTATTTCCCAGCCCGCCGCCTTTAAAACTTCGGGCATAATCTCGCACGTGGCGGTGCTTTCGGGTAAGACGTAATTGTATTTCGCGTAGCCCGGATTGGACACGTGGTGGTCGATATTGAGCGTATTCCCCTTGAAAGATTGGAAATACTGCGAGAAAACGCCTATCCTGTTAAGTTCCGCGCTGTCAACCGCGACGAATAAATCGGGAGAAACGCCCTGCGGAACAGCCGTGAGCGACGTCTTTATGGCGGGGAGAATTTGCAGCCGCGCGGGGGGTTCGTCCTCGCACAGCATATACGCCTGTTTACCCGCCTTTTTCAGCGCAAGGCAAAGCGCAAGACCGCTTCCGATGGCGTCGCCGTCCGGGCGGACATGGCATGCAATGAACACCGTATTCGCGTTTTTGAGTACTGCGGCTACTTCCGCAAGCGTGCAATCAGTCATCTTTTTCCGTGTTATCCGTATTTTCCGTATTTTCCAGATTTTTGAGAATTCTGTCTATTTTTTTGCCGTATTCCATGCTTGAATCGGGCAAAATGTGCAGTTCGGGCACGGTCCGAAGGTGCAAGACCTTTGAAAGTTCGTGCCTTATGAATCCTGCGCTTTGTTGAATAATTTCAAAGCTCGCCTGTTTTCTCTCCCCGTCGGGGTCGTATATGCTTATATACACCTTGGCGTTTTTCAAGTCGGGAGCGACGTCCGCGCCCGTCACGCTTATTATCGCGCTGAGCTGCGGATATCTGTTCCGAAGCGAGGTGGAAATCACGGCGTATATCTCCTCGCGGAACTGACTTGCGAGCCTTTCTTCACGTTTGCCTTTCATTTATGCCTCTTTTCTCTTATCGGGCGCGACTTCTTCTATCATGTAGCACTCGATGATATCCCCGACCATTATGTCGTTGAAGCCCTCTATCGCGACGCCGCACTCGAAGTTGTAATTGACTTCCTTGACGTCGTCTTTGAAGCGTTTGAGCTGCTTTACGTTGCCCTCGACGACGAGGATATTGTCCCTGTAAATTCTCAGCTTGCCGCCGCGGACAATCTTACCTTCCTGCACGTAACAGCCCGCGATATTGCCGACGCCCGAAATTTTGAACGTCTGGCGCACTTCGCACTTGCCGAGGTAGACGTCCTTGTATCTGGGCGCGAGCATGCCGTTTAATGCGGCCTGCATGTCGTCGAGCAAATCGTAGATTATGCGGTAACTGCGCACGTCCACTTTGCTCCTTTCCGCCGTCGCGCGCGCCTTTGCGTCGGGGCGAACGTTGAAGCCTAAAATTATCGCCTTGGACGACTCCGCAAGCATTACGTCCGATTCGGTTATCGCGCCCGCGCCGCTGTGAATTACTTTGACGGTGACTTCCTCGTTGGAAAGTTTGAGCACTGACTGCTTTACCGCCTCGACAGAGCCCTGCACGTCGCCCTTTATTATCAGATTAAGCGATTTTTTGTTGCTTTCGTCCATCTTTCCGAATATATCGTTGAGGTTTGCGGAAGGCGTGGCTTTGACCATCTCGTCGCTTTCCTTTCTCTTCCTTTCCTCTATGACGGACTTCATTAAATCCTGCGTTACGGCGAAAATCGCGTCGCCCGCATTGGGGACTTCTTCCAGACCGAGGACGTATACCGCCATGGAAGGTCCCGCTTCCTTGACGTTTTTGCCCTTGTCGTCTATCATCGCGCGCACGCGACCCGTTATAGTGCCGGAAATGATATAGTCGCCCGTGCGCAGCGTGCCGTTCTGTACGAGCACCGTCGCGACAGGTCCTTTGCCCTTGTCGAGCTGAGCTTCTATTATCGTGCCGCGCGCCTGCCTTTCGGGGTTTGCGAGAAGCTCTTTCATTTCGGCTATCAACAGCACGTTTTCCAACAGCGCGTCGATGCCCTCTCCCGTCTTGCAGGAAATGGGGCATACGGGCGTGTCACCGCCCCACTCTTCGGGAACGAGACCTTGCTCCGTAAGCTGCTGTTTTATCCTTTCGGGGTTAGCCCCGTCCTTATCCATCTTGTTTATCGCGACCAATATGGAGACGTTTGCCGCCTTGGCGTGGTTTATCGCCTCCACCGTCTGCGGCATTATGCCGTCGTCCGCGGCGACGACAATTATAGCAATGTCCGTGACCTGCGCGCCGCGTGCCCGCATAGCCGTGAACGCCTCGTGCCCGGGGGTATCGATAAACGTTATGCTCTTGCCGTTTACGCTCGCCGAATACGCGCCGATATGTTGGGTTATGCCGCCCGCTTCGCCTGCGGCGGCGTTGCTCTTCCTGATATAGTCGAGAAGCGACGTCTTGCCGTGGTCAACGTGTCCCATAACGGTGACGACGGGCGCGCGGGGAACGAGGCTTTCAATCTCTTCGACCGTGTCCGCCTGCTTTTCGGTGAGTATCTCTTCCGCCGTCTTTTCGGGCTTGTATTCGAGCTCTATCCCGAGTTCCGCGGCGATATATGCCGCCGTGTCGTAGTCGATAGATTCGTTGACGTTCTTCATTATGCCTTCTTTGAAGAGGCGTTTGGTGATTTCCACTGCGGTCAACCCCAATTTTTCGGAGAGCACTTTAAGGGGAATTTCGCTTGTCGTCACGACGGCGTGTTCTATCTTCACCGTCTGCGCGCTCTGCTGTTTTTTATCCTTCTTGACCCTTAATTTTCTGTAACCGCTCTTGTCCTCGTCGAAGTCGGAAACGCTCACCCCCTGCTGTTTTGCGAGGGCGCGTTTGGATATGGCGTGTCTGTCCTTTTCGACGTAAGTCTTTTCGAAGCCCTTTTTCTTGTCCGCGCCGAAATTCTTGCCCGAGGGTTTGGAAGACGGCATGGTTGCTGCGGGCGCGACGTATTTACCGCCGCCCTGCGCGCGATTCTGTACGCCGCCGCGCGAAGGTCTTTCCCTGCCAGTGTCCCTGTTGATAAACGTCTTGGGCTGGGGCGCGGGGGCTTTCGCCACGATAAACGAAGGTCTTGCGGGCTTTTCGGGCTTTTCCGCTTTTTCGGGCTTTTCGCCTTTTTCGGTCTTTTTATCCGCTTCGGGAACTTTCGCCTCTTTCTTTTCGGGGGCGGCTTCTTCCTCGGCTTTCGCCTCTTGCGCGGAAGGGGTCGCCTTTTCGGCGTTTTCATTCGCCGTATCCGGCTGCTTTTCTTCCGAAGGCAAAGTTTCGGCAGCGGAAGTTTCCGCAACCGTCTGTTCGGCGCGCGCTTCGCTTTCGCGGGCAGCCCTTTCCTCTTCTTCCTGCTTTGCGAGCTTTTCGTTGTTCAGCTCGTTGAGCTGCCTGATTATTTCATGCGCCGATTTTTCCACCGCAGACAACTTTTTGGAAAGCTCGTTTATCTTTCCGTCGGATAAAAGTTTTACAATGTTTTCTATATTTTCGTATTTTGCCATATCTTATTTATTGCCTCCGTCGCATAACACGTAGTCGCCGTCCAAATTATCGCATATTGCCCGCGCTAAATTTTCGTCGCGTATCGCGGCAATTTTGCAACCCTGTTTATGCACGACGTTTTCGAGCCCCGTCTTGCACTCTATCATCGGGCACGAAAACCTGTTTTTGAATTTCAGAGCCGTCTTTTTGGCGTTGTCCGAAGCCGTCGAACACACCATTATCAGATAGACGCCCTTCTTTAAGAAATCTATCGTACCCGCGCCGAGGGATATCTTCCTCGCCCGCAGGCAGAATCCGACGTATGTTTCAACCTTTCCTGCCAAGGTATTCCTCCTCGATGGCGGCATACACTTTGTCGTCCACCCTGCACGAAAAAGTCTTGTCGAGCATCTTCTTTGCACGCAGCTTTTTTATACATTCGGGATTGTCGCAGATGTACGCGCCCCTTCCCGCCGCTTTGAGCGAAAAATCGAGGAAGATTTCCCCATCGGACGTCTTGACAACCCGCAACATTTCTTTTTTGTCTTTCAACTCCCTGCACGCTATGCACTGCCTGAGGGGTATCTTTCTCGTTTTAGGCATGGGCTGTTACGCGTTTTCCTCTCCGCTCTCTTCCGTGAAATTGAGCCCGAGCTTCGCCGCCGCAGATTCGCTCTTGACGTCTATCTTCCAGCCCGTGAGCTTTACCGCAAGACGGGCGTTTTGTCCGTCCTTGCCTATCGCGAGGGAGAGTTTGTCGTCGGGAACGACCGCCATCGCCGTCTTTTCGCCGTCGAGCTGGGTAACCGAGATGACCTTTGCGGGGGAAAGCGCTTTGGCTATGAATTCGAGCGGGTTATCGCTCCAAGGAATGATGTCTATCTTTTCGCCGTGCAGCTCTTCCACAATGGCGTTTACGCGCGCGCCCTTATTGCCGACGCACGCACCTATCGCGTCTACCCTGCTGTCCTCGGAAGAAATCGCTATCTTCGTCCTTGCGCCCGCCTCGCGGGAGATTTCCCTGATAACCACCGTGCCTTGCTTTATTTCGGGCACTTCTTCTTCGAACAGCTTCCTTACAAGCCCCGCGGCGGAACGGCTGACGAGCACCTGCGCGCCTTTAAAACCGCTCTTCACCCTGCGGACGAACACCTTTATCTTGTCGTTGACGTTATAAGTCTCGCCCGGGACTTGGTCGGAGGGCATCAGCAGACCTTCAACCTGCCCTTTGCCGAGTTCGATATAGATATTTTTGAGGTCGATTTTCCTTACAGTGCCGACGACGAGCTCGCCTTCCTTGTCCGAGAATTCGTTCATGGCGGCGTCGCGCTCTGTTTCGTGAAGTTTTTGCAGTATGACCTGCTTTGCCGTCTGCGCGGCTATGCGCGAAAAGTCCTTGGGAACGAATTTTTCCGTCATCTTATCCCCTACTTTCGCGCTCTTTTTGATTGTGCGCGCCTCTTCGAGGGAAATCTCCGTGTCTTTATCGGCGACTTCCTCCACGACGGTCTTTACGGAATAGAATTCGATCGTTCCCTTTTCGGGCACGAGCTTCAACTCCACCGTTCCCACCGCCCCGGGCGTCTGTTTTTTGAGCGCGGAGACGAGGGCGTTTTTCAACGCTTCTATAAATACTTCCTGAGGGATTCCCTTTTCCTTTTCAAGATCCGCGAGTGCGGCAAAAAAATCTTTGTTTACCATCTTTATTTCTCCTAAAAAATATCTGTGAACGCTTGAAGCGCAGAAATTTATTCGAATTTGATCGCCTTGTTTATCTTGGCTATTTTGTTGCGGGGCAGGCGCAGGCTTTCGCCCGACGTCTCTATCGTCACGGTCGTTTCGTCAAACGACGCGAGCACTCCTTCCAAAAACTTTTTGCCCTTTAAGGGCGCAAACAGTTTGACTTCCACTTCCTTGCCGATATTTCGGGCAAAGTCGCGCTCCGTCTTAAACGGTCTGTCGAGCCCCGGGCTCGAAACGTTTAACGTGTAAGGCTCGCCGAAGCTCGGGTCGAGGACGTCTATCGGGTCTAAAATGGCGTTGTGGAATTTTTCGCAGGTGTCGAGGTCTACCCCTTGCTCCGTCTCTATGAACACCGTGAGCGTCGCGGCGCGTTCCGAACACTCCACGTCCACAATTTCTATCCCCATAGGCGCGGCGATATTTTGCATGAACGCCGCAATTTCATTAACAGATTTAAATTTCATCATGCCCCGTAATACAAGTATTGAGTGCCTTTTGTCAAGGCACTCAATCTTATAGCTAAGTATTAAGTCTGAAACTATTATAACACGGCATTTTCGTTTTGGCAAGTTTTAACAGGGATTTGGTAAAACTTTTTTTATTTTTAACAATTCTATGAAGATTTTTGCCGTCACAAGCGCGTCGTCCGTCGCCCTGTGGTGGTTGAAAGTTATCCCGAAGCGGTCGGCAACCGTGTTCAGCTTGTAATTGGAAAGCCCGGGAAGGATCTGTTGGGAAAGCGGGATTGTGTCGAATATCCTGCGCTCGAAGATATATCCGCAGCGAGAGCCGTAGTAGTCTATAAATCTGAAATCGAAATTCGCCGCGTTGTGCCCGACGAGATACGCGCCGTCGCAGAACTTGTAAAAATCGGGCATTACTTTGTCGCAAACGGGCGCGGCGTCCACCGTCTGTTGGTCTATGCCCGTCAGGCTTATTATGTCGCGTGGGAGAGCGCATTCGGGGTTTACGAACGTTGTGAAGCTCTCCTTTATCTCCCCGCCGATTATCTTATACGCGCCTATCTCTATTATCTTATCCATGTTGCCCGAAGCCGGCGAGGTGTTGAGCCCCGTCGTTTCAAGGTCGAACACGACGAAAACGTTGTCTTTCAAGCAGTCGGGGAGGTTTTCCTTGTAGAATAAATCGCGTTGGGTGAAATCCTCGAACGGCTGAGGGAACACCGTCTCGTAATATTTGGGGACGGGCTTGGAAGGGCGTTTTTCGGGCACGAAATTTTCGGGCTGTCTGCCGCGGTCTATGAAAACCGCCGTCGCGCGCAAGCCGCCGTTGAAATTTTCGCTCCTGCAAGTCAGCACTATCTCATCGCCGACTTGCAGTTTTTTTATCTTTTCGACGCTCCTTTGCCGCGTGAAATACCCCACTTTCAGCCTCGCCGTGCCGTCCGTCACGGTGAAGTTGTACATAAGTTTATCTTTTTCGTTCTTCTTGAAGAAATGCTCCCGCATCTCCACTATCTTGCCGCAGAGCACTACGCTTTCGCTCTCGAAATTCAAATCGCACATATAGACGGCGGACGTCTGCTTGTCGTTGCCCTCGATGAATTCGAAGTCCACGATGGGAAATCTCCTTACGGGGAGTTCGAATTGGATATTTTCGTGCGTTTCCTCCGTGTCGATGTCGTCTATCTTCTTTTCCGAGGCGACGCACTCGCCCGAAAATTCACCGCAAAAATTTTCTTTCAGCGACTTGGCAATGGCGCTTGCGAACCCGTCGGAATAGACGGACGTGTGAATTATCTTGACGGTGAAATAAAAACCGTTCTCCGTGCGCTCCACGCTGATGTCGTCGGGCGTTATGAATGAAGATAAAGGGCGGTTTATCTCGGGAATGAGCGCATAAATCTTCTTTGCAACCATGCCCTCGTCGGGGGTGAGCTTTGTCAGATACACGTCGCACGAAAAAAACCCGGGCACGAAAGAGCGGGCGATCACCTTTACCTTCCGACCGTCCTCTTCCGCAAACGCCTTGTCCGTTACTATATTTATTTCCACCCGCTTTTCCGATTTTATGAGCTCCACGCTCTTTATTATCGCCCTGTCGAAAGAGGGTATGGCGCGGATTTCTTCCAGAATATTTTCCGACATTTATTTTTTACCGATTTTACCGTGATTTTGCCCGTTTTTTGCGGTTTTGACCGCTTTTTTACTGTATTTAACCGCTTTTAGCTGTTTTATATTTGTGCTTCTTCGCGCTTTATGTCGCGGTATTTTGTTATTTTTCGCCTAACAGATTGTCAATCTCGGAAAAGAACGCCTCTTCCGCCTTTTCCCGCTCTACCTTTTTGACTATCTCTCCGCCCTTAAAAATGAGGCAATATTCCGCCGAGCCCGCTATGCCTATGTCGCAGTCGCGCGCCTCGCCCGGTCCGTTCACGACGCAGCCCATGACCGCGATTTTCAAGGGCTTGACGACGTCCTTCACCCTCTCGTTTACCTTTTCGGCGAGAGCGGCGGAATCCCACATGCACCTGCCGCACGTCGGGCAGGAGATGACGTCAGCGAAGTTTTTGTCTATCCCGACCGCCCTTAAAAGGTTGCGGGCGGCTATCACCTCGCGCACGGGGTCGCCCGTAATGGAAACGCGGAGAGTGTCGCCTATGCCGTTCAGAAGCAGCGCGCCGAGAGCCGCGCCCGACTTCATTATCGCCATCTGTTCCGTGCCCGCTTCCGTCACGCCTATGTGCAGGGGATAATCGCACTTTCGGGATAAGAGCGTGTACGCCTCGTACGTGAGCGGCACGCTCGAAGCCTTGACCGAGACGACTATGTCGCCGACGCCGCACTTTTCGAACACCCGCGCGTTATAGAGGGCGCTTTCCACCAACGCTTCTGCGCTTCGGCCGTATTTTTCAAGATATTGCTTTTCAATGCTGCCCGTATTCGCGCCGACGCGCACGGGTATTTTGTGCGCCTTTATGCAGTCCGCGACTATCTTCAACTCCCTCTCGCCGCCGATATTGCCGGGATTCACCCTCACTTTGTCGCAGCCGCTCTCTATCGCGCGCAGGGCGAGTTTATGGGAAAAGTGGATGTCCGCCACGATGGGGATATCCACGAGCTTTTTCAATTGTCTTATGGCGAGAGCGTCCTCTTCGTCGAGGACGGAAACGCGCACTATCTCGCAGCCCGCCTTTTTCAGCCGCGCCGTCTGCTCCGCCGTAGCCGATATGTCCGACGTCTTTGTCGTACACATCGACTGAATTTTTACGCGCTCGCCCCCGCCCACGGGAACGCCGCCGATATTCACCTTTCTCGTCTTGTAACCTGTCATAGCCGCATAAAAGTAAAGGCAGTTTTCCTACTGCCCTTACGCCTTTGATTTTGAATCGCTTTATATTTTACTTCTTTTTGTTCCTGCTCGCCATCATGTTCTGCAATTCTTTCATGAAGCTGTCGATATCCGTGAACGAGCGGTAGACGCTGGCGTATCTGACGTATGCTACCTCGTCGAGGGATTTGAGCTCGTCCATGACCATTTCGCCTATCTGCTTGGAGGAAATCTCCTGTTCCATGGAATTGTATATGCGCTTTGTGACGGTGTCCACGATTTTATCTATGCTATCCATGGACACGGGGCGCTTTTCGCACGCCTTTATTATGCCGTTTTTGACTTTCTGCGCGTCGTATGCCTGCCTGTTGCCGCTCGCCTTGACGACGAGCACGGGCGTATCTTCAATCGTTTCGTAAGTGGTGAAACGCCTGCCGCACTGCACGCACTCCCTGCGCCGCCTTATTGTCCTGCCTTCGTCCGCCGAACGGCTGTCGATCACTCGGCTGTCCTCGCAGCCGCAATACATACATTTCATGTTTACGCCTCCATTTGGGATAGATTTTTTCGCGGTTTTCCGTTTGAAATATTTCACGGCGGCAAGCCGTTAATTTAACAAGCCATTGATTTAACGGGTCGTTTTTTTGAACAAGCCGTTATTTGAAATATTTCACGCCGCTTTCGAATATGTGCATATCGAAATTGCCTTCGAAATTTTTATAGAGATTTTCGCCCTTTCTTTCGCTGTGACCCATCTTGCCGAACACCCTGCCGTCGGGAGAGGTTATGCCCTCTATCGCCCAACTGCTTCCGTTGGGGTTGAAGGGGCTGACCATCGTGGGCGCGCCGTCGAGGTCAACATACTGCGTGGCGATTTGCCCGCCCGCTTTCATGGCGATAAGTTCCTTTTCGGGGGCGACTATCTTGCCCTCGCCGTGGGATACGGGCACGGAATACACCTCGCCCACCTTGCAACCCGAAAGCCAGGGGCTGAGGTTGGACGTCACCCTGATATTGACCATCGTCGAGACGTGGCGGGATATGTTGTTGTACGTCAGCGTGGGGGAATTCGCCGTGAGCGAACGCACTTTCCCGTAGGGAACGAGCCCGAGCTTTATGAGCGCCTGGAAGCCGTTGCATATGCCGAGCGCCAAACCGTCGCGCTTATTTAAAAGTTCCATTACCTTTTCCGCTATCGCGGGATTGCTGAACGTAGTTGCGATGAATTTGCCCGAGCCGTCGGGTTCGTCGCCGCCCGAGAAGCCGCCCGGGAAAGCGATTATGTTCGCCTTTTCGATCTCCTTTATTATCGCCTCTACGCTCTCCTCGATGTCGGCGGCGGAGCGGTTTTTGATGACGAGAATTTTAGCCGTTGCGCCCGCCTGTTCGAACGCGCGGGCGGTGTCAAGCTCGCAGTTAGTGCCCGGGAAAGCGGGGATAAACACGCGGGGTTTGGCTATTTTTGTCGCGATATTTGTATATTTCCGACCTTTCGTGTAGTCGCAATCGGGAGCTTCCCCCTCCGCCTTTGCGGTTGCGGGGAATACGGCGTCGAGCTTTTTCGTATACGCCGAAACCGCGTCGTTTTCCGAAAGTTTTTCTTTGCCCAAAGTGAAGTCTGCCCCGCTCGTTTCGCCGAGATACACGCTTTGCAAGCCGAGCGCGGAGACGTCCTTCGCGCTTATGATGATATCGCCGTAGCTTTCCTTAAAGAGAGCGTTTTTGTCGCACGCGAAATCGAAGCCGAGGCGGTTGCCGAGGCAGGACTTTACGACAGCCGCAGCCGCGCCGCCCTTTTCAACCACCGTCGCGAAGCCGATATTGCCCGATTTTATCCCGCAATTTACCGCCGAATACAGCTTTTTGAGATAATCGAAGTCGGGGATACGGCAGCCGTCCTTTTTGATGGGAAGAAGATACAGCTTTTCGCCCTTTTGCCTTAACACGTTGGTTATAAGCGCGGAAGCCTTGGCGGGGGCAAGGGCAAAGGATATGAGCGTGGGAGGCACGTCGATGTCCTCGAACGAGCCGCTCATCGAATCCTTTCCGCCTATCGCGCCCAAACCGAGGTTGAGCTGTGCGTGAAGCGCGCCGAGCAATGCCGCAAGGGGAACGCCCCAACGCTTGGGGTCTTCCCTCAGGCGCATGAAAAATTCCTGCAAGGTGAGGCGCGCGTCCTTATAATCCGCGCCCGCCGCAACGAGCTTGGAAACGGAAGTAACTATCGCGTAGACTGCGCCCGTAAAGGGCGAGGACGAGGAAAGTTCGGGGCTGTACCCGTACGCCGAGACGGTGCAGTCGTCCGTCTCCCCTCCCACAAGTTTTGCCGCCATTGCGATGACGGGGGTCAGCTGATATTTGCCGCCGAAAGGCATATATACCGACTTTGCGCCTATCGTCGAATCGAAGTTTTCAGCAAGTCCTTTTTTGGAGCAGACATTGAGCTGTGAAAGCGTTTCGGAAAGCGCCTGCGAAAAGGACGGAACTTGCGCGGGGTCGTCGAAGAAATGCGTTATATTTTCGTTTATCTCCGCTTCGGTCTGCTGTTTTACGCCGTTTGTATCGAGGAAATCGCGGGAGATGTCCACAATCGCCTTGCCGCGGTGATACATAGTAATTCTTCTGTCGTCCGTGACGCGCGCGACGGGGGTTGCGGTGAGGTTTTCCTCTTCCGCGAGTTTTATGAATTTTTCGACGTCCGAAGAGGCGACTACCACCGCCATTCTCTCCTGAGACTCCGATATCGCGAGTTCCGTGCCCGAAAGACCTTCATATTTCTTGGGGACTTTGTCGAGCTCTATTACAAGCCCGTCCGCGAGCTCGCCTATCGCAACGGACACGCCGCCCGCGCCGAAGTCGTTGCACTTCTTTATCATGCGCGTCGCTTCGCCGTTTAAAAACAGCCTCTGCAATTTTCTTTCGGTGAGCGCGTTGCCCTTCTGCACTTCCGCGCCGCACGTCTGCACCGACTTTTTGTCGTGAGCCTTGGACGAGCCCGTCGCGCCGCCGCAGCCGTCGCGTCCCGTTTCGCCGCCCAAAAGCAGTATTATATCCCCCTTTTGTGGTTTGGCGCGGTAGATCATGTCCGACTTCGCGCCGCCGACGACAAAGCCCGTTTCAAGCCGCTTTGCCTTGTACCCGGGGTGATACACTTCGTCGACCTGACCCGTGGCGAGACCTATCTGGTTGCCGTACGAGGAGAAGCCCGCCGCAGCCGTCTTGGTTATTACGCGCTGGGGCAGTTTGCCCGGCAGGGTGTTTTCAATGGGTTCGGTGGGGTCTGCGCAGCCCGTGACGCGCATGGACTGCAAGACGTAAGTCCTGCCCGAAAGCGGGTCGCGGATAGCGCCGCCCAAGCATGTAGCCGCGCCGCCGAAAGGCTCTATTTCCGTGGGGTGGTTATGCGTTTCGTTCTTGAACATAACCGTATATTTCTGTTTTACGCCGTCGAGCGTGGCGTCGATTTTTATCGAGCACGCGTTTATCTCGTCGGAAAGGTCGAGGTTGTCGAGCTTCCCGTCCTTTTTGAGCTTTTTCGCGCCTATCGTCGCTATGTCCATGAGGCAGCGATACTTGTCGCTTCTGTCCGCGTAAAGCTCCTTAAACAGCGCTTCGTACTCGTTTAATGCCGTCTTGACGTCGGCGTTGTCGCCGTTTATGGAAATCCCCGTGATTTCCGTGGCGAAAGTCGTGTGCCTGCAATGGTCCGACCAATAAGTGTCTATGACTTTTATTTCCGTTTCGGTGGGATTTCTACCCTCTTTCGCGAAATAATCGCGCACAAAAGCGAGGTCGGCGACGGACATCGCAAGCCCCATTTTCGCGTGATAAGCCGCTATCTCTTCGCCGCTCATTTTTATGAAGCCTTCGACCTGTTTGACGTCCTCCGCCTCTACCGCGACATGGGCGAGGGATTGAGGTTTTTCAAGCCCGACTTCCTCGCTTTCCACGGGGTTTATAACGTGCTTTTTTATGCGGGAGAGCTGCTCGTCCGTGACGCCCTTCACCGCGTATATGTTTGCGCATTTGATGAGCGGGCGCTCTTTCCTTGTGAGGAGCTGTACGCACTGCGCCGCGCTGTCCGCGCGCTGGTCGTACTGACCCGTGAGATATGCGACGGCAAAGACCTTGTATTCCTTGGGATATTTTATCTCTTCGAGATAAACGTTATCGACGGGTGGCTCGGAAAAGACGGTGGGAACAGCCGCTTTGAATTCCTCTTCCGTCATGTTTTCCACGTCGTAGCGGATACAGCGGCGGACGTCCTCCACCTGTATTTTGAGCAGATTTTTTATGTCCTCGGCTGTCTTTTTAGCCTGCAAATCGTCCTTTTTTTCAACAAAAATTCTATAAATCATTTTATCACCGTGCCTTGAATTTCAGCCTTCGCGATACTTTATGCCTATATCCTTGCGGTACTGCATGCCTTCCCACGAAATATTGTTCACCGCCGCATACGCCTTTTTGCGCGCCTCTTCCACGTCCGCGCCCTTGGCGACGACGCCCAAAACCCTGCCGCCGTTAGTCACGAGCTTTCCGTCCTTTATCGCCGTGCCCGCGTGCACGAGTGTGCAATCGCCTATATCGCCGATAGAAATTTCCTTGCCCTTGACGTAGCTCACGGGGTAGCCGCCGCTCGCGAGGACAACGCACACGCACGCGCCCTCTTCCCATTCTATATCAATATCTGCGAGCCTGCCGTCGGTGACGGCCTCGAAGACGTCCATTAAATCGGTTTTGAGCATTGGCAGAACGACCTGCGTTTCGGGGTCGCCGAAGCGGGAATTGTACTCTACGACTTTCATGCCCTTGTCCGTGCGCATGAGCCCGAAATACAGGCAGCCTTTAAACGTCCTGCCCTCGGCGTTCATAGCCTTGACGGTGGGTATCATAATTTCGTCCATGACCTGCTTTTCGAGCTCTTTCGTCCAGAACGGGCAGGGGGAAAACGTGCCCATGCCGCCCGTGTTCAGCCCCTTATCGCCGTCGCCCGAACGCTTGTGATCGCACGAGGTTATCATGGGCTTTATCGTCTTGCCGTCCGTGAAAGCGAGGACGGAAACCTCCTCGCCGGGGGTGTATTTCAAGCCTTTCATGCACTCTTCGATAACGATTTTGTTGCCCGCCGAGCCGAACGACTTGTTGAGCATTATGTCCTTCAAGCCCTCTTCCGCCTGTTTGAGCGTTTCGCACACGAGCACGCCTTTGCCAAGCGCGAGACCGTCCGCCTTCAACACTATCGGCGCGCCCTCTTTCCTTATGTATTCCAACGCCTCGCCGTAGTCCTCGAATGTTGCCGACTTCGCCGTGGGTATGTTGTATTTGTGCATGAACTGCTTTGCGAACGCCTTGCTCGCTTCGATTATCGCAGCCTTTTTTTCAGGTCCGAAACACCGCTTGCCGATAGATTGCAGCTCGTCCACAATGCCTATCGCGAGGGGGTCGTCGGGAGCGACCACGTAGTAGTCTATCTGCGGGTTGGCGAGGGCGAACTGCTTTACCGCTTCCGCGTCCATATAGTCCACGTTGACGTTTTCCGCAATCTCCGCCGTGCCCGCATTGCCCTTCATGCAATACAGCTTTTCCACGCGTTTGCTCTTTTTAAGAGCCTGCAATATGGCGTGTTCCCTACCGCCGTTTCCGATGACCAAAACCTGCATAATATTTCCTTTTTAGCACGTCTTTTGTGCTTTTCTTTTGAATTATTTTAAATTCCGAATGTGTTTATCGCCGTTTGAAATGCCCTTGCGGCTTTCCTATGTTCAAAACGCTTTTCTTAATGTTTAAAGTGTATTTTTAGTGTTTAAAGTGCCTTTCGCCTACGAACACCATGGCTATACCCGCCGCGTCGCACGCTTCTACGGATTCCTTGTCGCGGATAGAGCCGCCCGGCTGAATTATCGCGGTTATGCCCGCCTTTACGCACTCCTCCACGCAGTCGGGGAAAGGGAAGAACGCGTCGGACGCCATTACAGAGCCCTTTGCCTCTTCGCCCGCGTGCGCTATCGCCTGCTGCGCCGCCCAGATGCGGTTGGTCTGCCCCATGCCGATGCCCGTCGTCCTGCCTTCTTTGCCTATAACAATCGCGTTGGACTTGGTGTGCTTTACTACGCGCCACGCGAACATCATCGCCTCGATCTCCTGCTTTGTGGGAGCTCTTTTTGTGACTACTCCGTTGCCGTAAACCGTCTTTGTCTTGCCCGTGGGAAGGACGCTCTCTTCCACCTTTGCCTTGGTGGAGAACAGCTTCATGTCCTCGCCCGCGATGAGACATTCGTCATAGCGCTGAACGAGAAGCCCGCCGTACACCTTTTTCATGTCGCGCGCGGAAGATTCCCTGCGGGCGGAGATGTCGTCAATCTGCAAAAGGCGGATATTCTTCTTCTGTTCGAGAATTTCAAGCGCCTTTTCGGAATATGACGGCGCCATAACGATTTCTATGAAAATCTTGTTGATTTCCTCAGCGGTGGCTTCGTCCACTTCGCCGTTTATCGCGAGTATGCCGCCGAAAACGGATACGGGGTCGGAATTGTACGCGCGCATGTACGCTTCGTAGATGTCCTTGCCCGTGCCCACTCCGCAGGGGTTCGCGTGCTTGCATGCGACTACCGCGGGGACGTCTCCGAACTCCTTCAAAAGTTCGAGCGCGCCGTTAGCGTCGTTTATGTTGTTGTAGGAAAGTTCCTTGCCCCAGAGCTGCTTTGCCGAGGGAAGGCTGCCCTTGCGGACGAAAGGCTCTTTATAGAACACGGCGGACTGCGCGGGGTTTTCGCCGTAGCGGAGATCCTGCGCCTTTTCGTACGCGAATGTTATCGTCTCGGGATACTCTATGCCGAGCTGAGAGGCGAGATAGTTGGAAATCAGACTGTCGTATACTGCGGTGTGCGCAAAAACCTTGTATTGGAGATACTTTTTCGTCTGCAACGTGACGCCGCCTTTTGTGAGCTCTTCCAAAACGAGCGCATAGTCCTTGGGGTCTACGATGACGGCGACGTCCTGATAGTTTTTCGCCGCCGCCCTTATCATTGTAGGTCCGCCTATGTCGATATTTTCTATGCACTCCGCGAAGTCCGCGCCCCTCTCCAACGTCGCTTTGAACGGATAGAGGTTTACGCACACAACGTCTATCGTGTTTATATTCAGCTTTTCGAGCTGCGCCATGTGCTCGGGGTTGGAGCGCATCGCGAGCAGCCCCGCGTGTACGTTGGGATGAAGAGTTTTTACCCTGCCGTCGAGGCACTCCGGAAAGCCCGTTATCTCGGATATGCCGATGACGTTCAAGCCCGCCTCTTTAAGCGCCTTTGCCGTGCCGCCCGTAGAGATTATCTCAAACCCGTTGGCGACAAGCCCCTTGCAGAAATCGACCACGTCCGACTTGTCCGATACGGATACGAGCGCCCTCTTCTTCATTTCCATAAAATATATCTCCCGAAAATTTTTTACTCTTTTAATGGTTTTAGTGATTTTTTGCTTAATTTTGCGCTGTTTTATTATTTGATTTCCACCTGCCTGCCGCGCTTTGAAATCTTGCCTTCGCAAAGTTTTTTCACGCAATAGGGAAGCAGAACGTGCTCCTTTTCGAGTATGCGCGCTTGCAGCGTTTCGGGCGTGTCGCCCTCTTCCACCGCGACTGCGGTCTGCGCGATTATCGCGCCGCCGTCGGGGACTTCGTCCACGAAATGCACGGTACAACCCGAAACTTTCGCCCCGTAATCGAGCACGGCTTTATGCACGTTCAGCCCGTACATGCCCGCGCCGCAGAAAGACGGTATTAGCGAGGGGTGAATGTTTATTATCCTGTCCTCGAAATTCTTTATAAAGCTCTGCGGAATTATTTTCAGCCACCCCGCGAGCACGATGTAGTCTATCCTGTTCATATTCAGAAGATATGTGAGTTCGGAATAGAGCTTGTCGAGGTCGGGATAGTCCTTTTTGGCGAAAACGGCGGTGTTGATGCCGTGATTTTTCGCCCTGTCTATCGCGCCGATACCCTCCTTTGAAGCTATCAGATAGACTATTTCGCAGAATTTTTCGCGTTCGTTGGCGTCTATTATCGATTGGAAGTCAGTTCCGCCCCCGCTCGCGAATACGGCAATGCGTTTCATTACAGCAGAGTCACTCCTTTGCCTTTCACGGTTTTACCTATCACGGCGCAGCTTTCGCCCGTGCTTTCGAGTTGCGCGATAGCCGCGTTGACGTCCTTTTCATCGACGCATACTACCATGCCTATGCCCATGTTGAACGTATTGTAAATCTGCGCGTCGGTTATTCCCGCCTTCTCCTGCATGATCTTGAACACGGCGGGAACTTCATACGAATTTTTGACTATTTCGCAGCTTTCGGGTATATTTATGCTTTTGAGACTTGTACAACCTCGGAACGCCC
>CANREX010000007.1 GCA_947629735.1 uncultured Clostridia bacterium | reverse complement strand
CAACTCCCTACCACCACCATGGGATTCTTCGACGCAATCGAGCACATTCGTGCTCTCATTTGCTCAGAATGACAACAAATAAAAAGCGCAGTTCATTATTAAAAATTGCAGGAGCAGTAATTACGAAGTCTATAAACGCAGAGAAGCAAGCAAGACAAGGCGACTGCGGCTTGCCCGACGGGAGTTTACATTGTAGTAAATGACCGAGAGCAAACGCAAAGTCAACGCCGTATTGCGCCGCTTATATGCGTTTAGCGGGAGCGTGCGAAGCGCGGGCGGAGAAACTTCTCCGCCCGCGCTTCGCACAAAAGGCGGCGCGATTAAAAATCGCGCCGCCCACTCTTTTCTCACTAAATTTCAATCAAATACCCCCGCGCCCGCAAACGCCCCTCTATCTCGTCGAGAGTGCGCTCGCTGTCGGCGGTTATGGTGTGATAATGGTAACCGTCGGTAACGCTCATAAGCGGTTTGGACGCACCCGCGACGAGAGAGCGGTGCAATTCCTCGACATCCGTCATGCTCGCAAGGTTGAGCGAGGCGGAAATTCTGCCGTAAATTCTGTGGTTGACGAAGATATTTTCCACTCTGCCGCCCGCGGAAATGATTATCTCGCCCTCGTCAACGAGTTCGTCGAGGGTGTGGCGGCATTTTATCACTCTCTCCGCGCGGTTATCCGACTCCGCCATATAGCCGCGGCTCGTGGATATCACCTTGCAGCCCTCCGCGCGCAAAATGGCTATGTCCTGCACTATGACCTGCCGCGAAACGCCGAACTTTGCGCTCAGTGCGCCCGCGGACACGGGCTTTGCCGAGTTCATAAGGCAAGAAAATATTTCGCTGCGCCTTTCGTTAGCTTTCATCACAGCTCCTTTTCGGGGCGCAACTCTTTGAGCGACAAATCGAGTATAGGCGCGGAATGGGTCAGCGCGCCCGACGAGACGAAGTCCACGCCCGTCTGCTTGATTTTCGCGACGTTTTCAAGCGTGATATTGCCGCTGCACTCCGTCACCGCCTTGCCGCCTATCATGGCGACCGCCTCTTTCATCTCTTCGACGGTCATGTTGTCGAGCATTATTATATCCGCGCCCGCGTCAAGCGCCTCTTTGCACATGGAGAGGTTTTCGACTTCCACTTCAATCTTCCTGACGAACGGCGCGTATTCGCGGGCGAGCTCTACCGCCCGCCTTACTCCGCCCGCCGCGCCTATGTGGTTATCCTTTAAAAGCACGCCGTCGGAAAGGTTATAGCGGTGGTTGTTGCCGCCGCCCACGCGCACCGCGTATTTTTCGAAAACGCGCATGTTGGGGGTGGTCTTTCTCGTATCGAGAAGTTTGGTCTTGCTGCCTTCGAGAAGTTTTACCACCTGCCTTGTGTACGTGGCGATGCCGCTCATTCTCTGCAAGAAGTTCAAGGCGACCCTCTCGCCCGAAAGAAGCACGCGGATATCGCCCGAAACTATCGCGAGCTGCTGCCCCTTTTTGACCTCGTCGCCGTCCTTAACGAAGATTTCCACCGACGTCGCCTCGTCGAGGAGTTTGAACACGCGCTCGAAGACGTTGAGCCCGCAGATAACGCCGTCCTGCTTGCATATCAGTTTGACCCTGCCCTTTATATAATCGCGCATGACCGCGTTGGTGGTCACGTCCTCGTTGCCGATATCCTCTTCCAGCGCGAGCTGGATAAGTCTGTCCATCGTGAGTTTTTCGGTCAAATAATCGTTCATCTGTATAACTCCTTGAATTTTTCGTTGACGTCCACGCCCTCGTCCGCAAGCCGCACCGCGAGGTTGACGTCCTTAATATATTGCCTCAACAATTTGTTGGGGTCGCGATATGCGCTTTTATTCAGCGAAGAGACCGCCTTTTCGAGCTCAGACCCCGTAATATGCGCCGACGAAGCGCCTATATCCTTAGCCGCGCGCTTGGCAAAAAGCAGGCTTTCGAGCAGCGAATTGGAGGCGAGCCTGTTCTTTCCGTGGACGCCGTTGCAGCACGTCTCCCCCACTGCGTAAAGTCCGTTCAAAGTCGTTCTTCCGTTGAGGTCGCTCCTCACGCCGCCCATGAAATAATGTATCGCGGGCACGATGGGGATACACTCCTTAAACACGTCATAGCCCTCCTCCGCGCACCGTTTGACTATCGCGGGGAAGTGGGAAGATATCTCCTTTTCGGGTATCGTGCGCATGTCCAGCCAGACGAAGTCCGTGCCGTCCTTTTGCATCTGCGAAAGCACCGCGCTCTTCACCACGTCGCGCGGCTGCAATTCGTCGGTGAAGCGGTTGAAGTTTTTGTCGAGCAGGCGCGCGCCCTCGCCGCGAATGGATTCGGTTATTAGAAATCTCCTGCCCCGCCGCTTGCTGTAAAGCGTGGTCGGGTGGGTCTGAATGTAGTTAATGTGGTCTACGGCTATGCCGTGGCGCAGGCATATCGCGAGGGAATCGCCCGTTAATATGCCGAAGTTCGTTGTGTGCGAGAACGCCCCGCCTATGCCGCCCGTCGCGAGCACGGTGCTTTCCGCCGCGATTATTTTGAGCGCCTTTTCCCTTATATCATATGCGACGACGCCGTAGCAGCGATTTTCATATTCTATAATGTCGAGCATCTCCACGTAGGGCGCAATCGTGACGTTGGACAGCTTTTTGACCGCCTTCATCAGGTTGGTGGTTATCTCCTTGCCCGTGCAGTCCTCGAAATAGCAAATTCTGGGCGCGGAATGACCGCCCTCGCGGGTGTATTCGAACGACCCGTCCGCCTTTCTTTTGAGCCGCACGCCGAGGGATATCAAATCGTCTATGACCTGCTGCGAGCCGCGTATCATGCACTCCACCGCGGCGGGGTTGTTTTCGTAGTGTCCCGCGCGCATGGTGTCCTCGAAATAGCTGTCGTAGTCGCCGTTATCCCGCAGCCTGCAAATTCCGCCCTGCGCGAGGTAACTGTCGCTGTTCTTCGGGCTGCGCTTGCAGATCATCAGGACGTCTTTATCGCGCGGAAGATTGAGGGCGCAATTCAGACCCGCCACGCCCGCGCCGACTATTACAACGTCGTATCTATCCTTTAAAAACATATCCTCTTGCCTTCTTTTATCGGCTTTAATGCTGTTTGCCCTCGGTGGCGCATTTGGCTTTGAAGTTTGCATTACCGCTTGCTTTGGCTTTGCTTTGCTTTACAGCCTGTTTTACCGTGCGCCCTCGGGTGATTGCACTGAGTATACACCTAAACTTTACACATGTCAAGTCATATGTAAACTTTTTTACGGGAATAATGACAACCACGCGGTCGGGCGGTTAAAAAAGCGAAATTGAAATGAAAGCGTGCACGGGGCGGGCGGACGGTTAAAGGGCAGCGCGAATTTGGGCGTAAAGACAAGCGGGCGGCAAACGCGGGGCGAAGCGCGGTGAAAGAGCGGGCGGGAAAAGTGCGGGCAGGCGGGCAGGCGCGTGGAAGTCGCATATAAAAAGGCGGGAAAATCAAGCGGAAACGGCAATCGACATTATAAGTCAAAATAATGGGTTTTAACGGCGGCGGCGGGCAAATATATTAGAGCGTAAAGGAGATGAGACAATGAAAATTTCAGAGCTATACGGCAAAAGCATAACACAGACGAACGGGAAAAGGCGGGGCACAATTTTGGGCGCGACGTACAGAGAAAACGCGATAGACCGCCTGATATGCTGCGACGAAAACGAAAAACGCTTCTGCGTTGCCGCCGAAAACGCGGCTTTTTCGCGGAACGGAGCGAGCTTTTCCAAGGCGGAAGCCGCGAAACGCGATCTGCCCGTGCTGAGGCTCGGGAAAGCGGTCTACGACTGCGGCGGCAACTTTTGCGGATATATGCAAGACGTCAATTTGAGCGGGGCAAAGATAACTTCCGCGATAATTGCGGGAAAGCGCGTCCCCTTCGGGAAGCTGATAATAGGCGACGTCTGCCTGATAAGAGACGACTCCCAAGCGGAGACGGCGGCGAAAGATATGTTCATAGAAGCGGTACTCTCTGCGGCGGGAAACGGGGAAATTGCGGGAAGTTCGGATTAGCGAAAAAGCCGCAGCGCGGCGCGCTTTGAAATTTTTCGAGCGCGCCGCGCTGCGGCGATGTAAAATATTTTTCATATCCGCACAGAGACAAGGCGGGTTGACGTCATTCTATTTATCGGCATTTTATTTATTGCAAGAACGCGCGGCTACACCTCGTACTTTGCCATGAGTTTTAATATCGCGTTGAACATCTCGTTGAGTGCCTCTCCGTCCTGCGGCGACAGCTCCCCCTTGACTTTAAGCACGGTGAGTGACGTCTTTATCTTTTCGAGCTCCTGCCTGTCTCCCCTGCCGAGCGATTTGAGCAGCAGCTTATCGGCTATCGCGAGCGCGTGGTCGAGGCGGACGATATTGCGGGCGGCGGGTATCTGCGAATTCGCTGCCGAAGATATGGGCGGACGGGCGGGCGGAAGCGAAAGAGGTCTTTCCGCATAGACGGGCCGCTCCTTTGCACTGCGGGAAAGCGCGCAGAGCAGACCGTAAAGCAGGTAGCCCACGCACCAGAAAACCGCGGCGGCGGCTATCGACTGCGGCGCGGAATATGCGGTGCAGAACAGCGCGAGCGTGACCGCGGAAAAGGCGTTTAAAAGGTGGAAAAAGGGGCGTTTGTCGGCGTAGCGGAACTTGACCGAGCACGCGCACAGAATAAGCGCGAGCAGAAATATCCCGCCGAATGCGCACGCGTCGCCCAAAAGCAAAATGTCGAAGGGTATGCCCGCGACGGCGTTGACGATGTCGTTTAAAAACTGTGATAATCCGTTCATACGGATTGATTATACCCCCGCAGCGACCGCGGTAACGGGGGTATATTGGCGTATCTATGAAAATTTTGTCGGCTTTTATACGGTGCGCGGCTTCCCCCCGTCAAGCCGCCCCCAATATTTAAAGCGACTTCCGCCCGCCTCCTCGGCATGCGGCAAAATCCGGGCGACTTCCACGCACCTCTTCTTTTAATCAAGGGGAATTTCGCTGCACGCGCGTATATTTATTATAGTACGCGTCACCTTGTCCTCGGGGAGTTTGTAAATGCGGGCGACCGCCTTTTGATACAGCGAAAGCTGCGCCGAATATTTTTCTTCGAGCGCGCCGTCGCTGCGCCCGGAATACTTGTAGTCGATTATGTCCGCGCCCGCGACGACCCCGTTCTCCCGCCACACGGCGAGCAGGTCTATCGCGCCCTGAATTATGACCGAACCCACGTCTCCCCTTTCGGTCGCGTTGACTTCCCCGCCGCCGCTCGCCTTACCCCCGCTGTGCGCGAGGGCGGAATATTCCGCGGAAGAGAGCGAGAACAGAAACTCCCGCTCACGGTAAATTTCGCAATTTTCAATACCCTTGAATCGGGGCAGCGAGAGTATGCGCGCGAGCTGCGTCCCGTCGAGAAGCGCGAAGTATTCTTCGGAAATTTTCCCGCAGTCCAAAAGCGATTTGAGTTCGGCTTTTATCCCCGCGATATCGCGTACGGAAAAGTCGCAATGCTGTAAAAACGCGTGATAGGCAAGCCCCGCGGCAACGCCCGAAGAGGTCTCGCTCTCGTCGGTTTCCTCGAACAGCACGGGGTGAATTTCGTCCTCGGCGGTGAGCCCGAGTATCTTGGTCGCCGAACTCTTCACGGGCAGGGAAGTATCCCCGCCGCATATGCGCGCGCCGAACGTCGCGGAGAGCTCGGAATATAAACTTTCGTCCTTTAAGCCATCGAAAATGAGCGCGCCGCCCGCGTCGACGTCCTCCGATTTTTCACATTCGTCGGCACATATGTGCCGTTTAACAATATTTTTCAGTCCGTTTTGGTCGAACAGGTCGGCATAGCGGGAAGCCGTGATAGTCCCCGCCTCGTCGTACTTATTTCCGCCGCGGCACATGATATACAGGCTGTTTTGCGCGCGCGTGCAGGCGACGTAGAACAGGTTGACTTCGTTTTTGAGCTCCTCGGCGTCCGCCCGCATTTTGCACAGTTTTCTGAGGACCGTGCTCCCCGCGACCCGCCGCTCGGGGTCGTAGCGCATGGGTGCAAAGCCGAACTGCTCGTCGTATGGCATATCCCCCCTGTCGTCCCCGCCGAAGCCCGCGGAGATGTCGCTTATGATAACCACGGGGAATTCCAGCCCTTTGGACGCGTGCATAGTCATAATCTTTATGCTGTCCGAGGACGGGGGCAGGGGCGAGCCGACCTTGTACTGCGCCGCTTTGAGCTTGGCGAGGAATGCGTTTAAGGAAAGCTCCCCGCCCGCCGAGTATGCCTCGCGTTGAAGCCGCCTGACCGCGGCGAGTTTTTCGCCCGATAGATATCGGGTTACGAACCCGCCCTTTGATATAATCTCGTCGATAAGGCGCGCCGCCCCGACCACCGAGGAAAGCCTTTTCAGCCGCGCGCATTCGCCGTAAAACGCGCGCAGGCGGCGGGCTATCTTATCGTCGTTTTCGCGGGCGTATTTTTCCGCGCAGCGCCTGAACGGCGGGGCTTCTCTCCCCACTCCCCCGTATACCCGAATTGCAGCGAGGTCGTCTTCGTTCATCTCGCCCAAGGGTGATAAAAGCGCGGAGACCAAGGCGATGTCCTGTTCGGAATTATCGATATACGAGAGGACGTCCACCAGCCGCCTTACGTAGGGAAAATCGCAGACGTTGGCTTCCGAAGCGCCGTCCACCCTGTAACCTTCCGCGAGGAGAGCGCGCTCCAATTCCGCCACGCTTTTTTTGTTCTTTTTGCGCGTTAATACGCATATATCCCCCTGTTGAACGGGGCGCATGCGCTTTTGTCGGGAATCGTAAATCTCGCTGCGAAGCAGCTCGTCAATAAGTTTTTTTATCGCGTTGCACTTCGCGTCGGGCGGCGAATACGCGGGCAATTCGTCAACTATCGAATACACCCCGACGGGCGCAGTCGCCTGCTCCCCGACGTCCTCGAACACGCAAAGGCACGCCTCGCCGCGAGCGGTTTTATTATCGCCGCGAGCATTTTTATTATCGCCGTGGGAGATTTCCCCAGCGCCGTTTTGTGCGGTTTTATTATCGCCGCGGGAGACGTCAACCGAATTTTCGCAGGCTTCGTCAATTTGGTTGCCGCTTATCATCGCGTGCCCCTCTTTTATGTAATCGAAGCCGCAGACCGAGGGGGTCATGATCGCGGAAAACAGCTCGTTGACGGCGTCCACCACCGCGCCCGAAGAGCGGAAGTTGTGGGGAAGAATGACGCAGCCGTCCTCTTCCGCCGCCTTTTTCAGCTGCCCCGCGAAGAAGTGCGAGCGGCTGCCGCGGAAGCCGTAAATAGCCTGTTTGACGTCCCCCACCTTGAATAAATCCCCGCCCGCGACCGCGTTGATAATCGCGTCCTGTATGGGGTTGACGTCCTGATATTCGTCCACGAAAACGAAAGAATATTTGCCGTTTATCTGCTTCTTTATCTCCGCCGCGACATCGCCCCCGCCGCACACGAGGCGATAGGCAAGCTGCTCCAAATCGCCGTAGTCGAGCACGCTCTCTTCGCGTTTCACCGCGGCATATTCCCTGTCGAATTGCAAAACGAGGTCGGTAAACGCGCGGGCGAGACGTCCGCTTTCTTCAAACGCTTCCCACTCTTCTTCCCGCGTTTTTATGTCGCGGAAGAGGTTTTCGTACCGCTTTTTCATCGCCTTGGAAAACTCCGCGAATTTGGCGTCCGCGGCGGCGTTTTCCTCTCTCACGCGCGGCTTGGTTAAAAGCGTCAGCTTTTCGCTTCGGGCGAAGACGTCCTCCTTTTCCGCCACCGCCGCAAAATTTTCGCGCATGTCGTCGAGCACGGCAAAATACATATCGGCGCAGGAGGAAAAGTTGAGCGTGCGGGAAAACTTGTCTACTTCCGCCGCGTAAAAGGCGCACCGCCGACCTATCGCCGAGCCGAGGCAGGCGCAGACTTTTTCAAACCCTTCCCGCGAAAAAGCGCTTTCGCAGCGGGCGGCGACGCTCTCGTAGTCGGGCTCTATCCTCAGCCTGTCGTAGGCGCGCAGCACCGCCTCGCGCACGGAAATATCGCTGCGCTTTTTCTTCAACCTTTCCACGACGTACAGAAATTTTTCGTCCGCGGGGACGTCGCCTTTGCCGTATAACCTGTCGAACAGGTTGTCCATCGCGCGGGAACGCAGCTCCGCCGTCTCCGCTTCCCCCGCGAGTATCTCGAACGACGCGTCAACGCCGTCGAACGCGTAGAAGTACGTCCGCACGAGCCGGGCGCAGAAGGAATGTATCGTGGAGATGTCCGCCGCGTTTATCTTGCCGAGTTGCTGCCGTATGTTTTCGCGGGCAGCCTCGCCGCATTCGGACAGGCGGGAGACGAGCTCCGAGCGCAGTTTTTCTTTCATATTAGCCGCGGCTTTTTTGGTAAACGTCACGGCGAGAACGTTGTCGAGACTTGCCCCCGCGCACAAAATATCGGCGAGCCGCTTTATCATGACCGTCGTCTTGCCCGCCCCCGCCGAAGCCGAGACGAGCACTTTTCCTCGCGCCTGCACCGCGCGCGTTTGTTCGGAAGTGAACGCCATATCAGTCGCCCTCCTTGCCCTTGCGGGCGCGCGCTATCTCGGCCACGGCGGAACAGTTGACCTTTTTCAGCTCCCTCTCGCCGTCCGATTCGCAGTCGTAAGCGCAGCAGCCCGAATAGGGGCAGCGCTTGCACACCCCGCCCGTAGGCGAGGGCGAAACGTATCCGCCCGTCATGCTCTCCGCGCCGCTCTGCGCAATGTAGCGGGAATAGTTTAAAAAGTAGGAGAATTCCTCTCTTTCCATCGCGCCTTCTATCTTTCTGCCGTTCAGGTAGGCGTCCACGTATGCGCTCCTCTGCTTGTCCTGCACGCCGTCGTCGGAGAGCTTTACGATATCCGCGCTGCCGTCCATAAAACCTTTCAGACAGAACGTATTTTCCGCGCGCGAAGAATACTCTATCTTTGCGGGGAAGTAGTACGCGCCCGCCGCGCGTTTGCCCTCCGCCGCCGCGCTCAGATACAGCGGTAATTGCAGTTTGAGCCCCATGTAATAGCTCTCCGCGCTGTTGTCGTGATAACCCGTCTTATAGTCGATTACCCGCACAATATCCCCGCACGAATCTATTCTGTCTATCCTTCCGCCCACCGAAAAACCGTCGCCGAGCGAGATGGAACAGACCTCTTCCGTGCCGCTTATTTTAAATGAAGAATGGGCGAGCTGGGAATACATTCCGCCGCTTATAGCGCGCGCTTCCCTGACGAGACATTCCGCCGTGTACAGCCCCCGCCCGTCCTGCGCGAGCGCCTTGTACGGGGAGACTTTGAGCTTGTTTTTCGCTATCTCTTCCGCCGCCGCGGCGCACTCCTCCGCGCCTGCAAATTCGCCCATATGCTTTGCCGTCTCTTCCAGAACCGAGTGAATGAAATTGCCGCTGTCGAGGGGTCGGATTTCGCCCTCGGGGCGCTCTTCCAGCCTGAGTCCCTGCTGCATGAAACACTTGTACGGGCAGGAGAAAAACGTCTCCAACGCGGTGGGCGATATCCTGTTCCCGTAGAGCTGTTTGCCGCCCGAAAAGCTCTTTTCGCTCCTCTCATTTCCGCCGAGTCCGCCGAGCGCCTGAGCGACGTCGTCGTCCTTCTCCCCCGCCTCTTTCAAAAGGGCGTACAAGGTGTTGTTGACCGCGCTGTCGCCGCCCCCTTGGGAAATTTCGGCAAGCGCCGCGCGCGCATTGGAAAAGTAGTAGGGCAAATTCCCCCTCTCGCGCGCATCATCGCCCGCCGCCACGGGAGAAACGCCTTTGCCGCCTATTTTGAACAGCGCGCAGGCGTAGTCTATGATCTCGCTGCGGGAACACTCCTCGCCGCCGCTGCGCAGCGGGTAGACGAGGTACAGCCGCTTTGAAAACGCGCAGACGTTGAGCGCGGTTAGCTCCCTCACGCGCCTGTTGAGCTGGGATATCTTGGGGGATACGCGGCTCAATTTTTCCACGCTCGTGAGTTCGCCGTCGGTCAAAATGGAAGTATCTTGCGAAGCCTTGGGCACTCCGTCCGTCAGCCCCGCGGCAAATATGACGTCGCTGCCCGCGTTTGCCGTCGCCGAGATGTCGCCCACAAAGACCGCCCCTTGCTTGGGGGGAATAAGGGAAATTTCCGCCGCTGCCAGACCGCTTTTCAATATCTTGGAAAACGCCCGCGCCGTCATCACCTCGCCCTTGGTGAGCTTTTCCGCCTCGTCCAAAACAGACAGGAACGCGCCGCACGCCCGCGCCGACATTGCCGCCGCCGAGGGGTATTTTGAAAGCAACTCGTCCTCGCTGTCCGCGGCGAGCTTTTTGTCTATATCGAAAGTTTTCAAGAGATTTCTTATTGCCGCGCAGAATTCGCCGCCGTCCGCCTTTTCGGGAATGAGCCGTCTGCCCGCCAAAAATTTTTCGCGCACGTCGCACACCGCTTCATACACGCCGCCCGCGCCGCCCTTGTCCATGTCCGCGCAGACCGCCTCGTCTACGGCGCGGGCTATTCCCCCGCGCGAGGAAGCCGCACGCAGCATGTAATTCACAAAGAAATCTATCGCCCGCCTGTCGCACGCGCCGCCCTCTTCCCTGTCGCAAAACAGCGGGTTGCCCGCAACCGCCAGAACGGTGTTGAGCCTCATTCCGTCGCACGCGCAGGAGATATAGTCGAGCGCGAACGAACAGACGGGGTGCGGAGCGAGAGGATAACGCCTGTCCACGTAAAAGGGTATTCGGTATTCGTTGAACACCCTTTCGAGCATGGGTTGATAGCGAGGCAGGTCGGGAAGCATAACGGAAATTCTGTGCGGTCTGACGCCCTCCGCCGCCACGCACTTCAATATATGCGCCGCGATAAAGTGGAGTTCTTCCTCCTCGTCCATTGCCTCCGTGACGCTCACGGCGTTGTCCTTTACGCCGTATTCGTCGGGGGATATATCCATACCAATCGCATTTTTGAGCCTCGGATTGAGGCTGTCGGGGTTGAAGATATTCAGCCGCAACAGCTCCGCCTCGGCGGGAAGATATGAGGGCACGTATTCTATCTCCGCGCCCACGCACAGGCTTTGCGCCACCCCGATAAAATCGGCGAGCGCCTCGTTCTGATACAGCCGCACGCCCTTTCTGTCGCCGATGAATATGCCGTACGTCTCCCTCGCCGTCCGCATGGCGGCGCGCACGCACTCCCTGACTGTGGACGTGAACGCGTTGAACCCGAGGAAGAGCACGTCCGCGCCCTTTATCCTTTCCGAGCCTTTGATAATATCCGGCAGAACGCGCAGGTATTCGTTCCTGTCCACCGCGCCGCTCTCCGCGAGGAAATCGAAATAGCCCTTGTAGAGCAGCGAAATATCGTGCAGCTTGCGCTTCAACAGCTCGCTGCCCCCGTCGACGTCGCTTATATCTTCCGCGGATACGCCCGAGGAATACAGCAGTGCGATCGTGTCGTACACCTCCTGCGCGGCGTCGGGCGTGGAGAGGCGGCGGAACAGCTTCAAATCGGGCGCGTTCGCCTCGATAAGGCGGCGTATAGCCATAGCCGAGCCGCGGCTCGTGAGCGCTTCCGAAGGCTTCCCCGTTTCCTGCACAAGAAAGCGGGAGAGCGTGAAGACGCTGACGGAAAAAGTTCCCCCCACTTCCTCGCATATGGCGCGCTCCGCCACGAGCGAAAGCCTGTCCTCGCAGAACACCACGAGCCTTTTGCCCTCTTCGCGCGCCCGCTCTTCGTGCTCGCGCACCGTCTTTTTGAATACTTTAAGCGCCGCGGAAAGTATCGGCGCAACATAAGCCTTTGCCATAAAATAAGCCCTTTTGATTTATTATATCATAGCGCGGGGAAAAATCAAAGGTTATTTCCCCAAAACTTTATCCGCGTATATGAGAAAGCCTTCGGGGACGTCAACCGACCTGCCTTAAACCCCGAGGAAGGGTTGATTTTATTCGCGGGCGGACAATACAATGGGCGCGACTGAATTGAAAAGCGGGCGCGGACGGGCAACGCTACGGGCGCGGGCGGGCAAAAATTTGACTATTTTGCGGCTTAATAATTATTTTGCCGAATAAATTGCCGCGTAAAAGTTTGCACATTCGGGAAGATAATGATATAATCATAGCTATGAAAGCGTTTAAGAAAATCATGGCGGTTGCCGCAGTGACTGTCGGCGCGCTCGCGCTGGCGGGCTGTTCAAGCGCGCAACCTTCCTATAAGACCGTGACGGGCGCAACGTGGAACACGCGCACTTCCGCCGCGGTGGAGAGAGACTTCGCCGAGCGTTGGCTGGGCATGAAGGAAGTCGCGCAGTACAAAATAAGTATGACCAAGGGTAACAACGGCACGTACAGCGTCAGCTATAACGACGGCGGCACGTACTCAACCGAGTTTGGCATGACCTACTTCGATTGGACGTCTATCTCTTCCCTTCCCGATGGATACGCGCCCGAAAAGCAGGAAGACAGCCGCCACCTCGCGTACTTCTACAAGACCACCCTCTCCGTGACGGGTCAATATGCGCTTGACAAGGGCGATGACAAGTATGAATTCGAGGACAGCGTGACGACTATCTGCTATTTCCGCACGGCGGGCGACAACTTGCAGCCCCTCTATTCGCGGCAGGACATAAAGAACGTCGCGCCCAACACGCTCAACGCGCCCATTCTTGCAGCCGCGTACGTCAAGATAGACAGCGTTTACGAAACTTTCTACAATTACTCCTGCACGGAAGCGACCGTTGTCCACACGAACAATCTTCTCACCGAGGACAAGACTTCCACGCAGAAGGTGAGCCTTACAAGCGACCCCGACTATTCGGTATTCGACAACAGCCAGCTCAGGGTGGCGGTGCGTTCTTTCACACTTTCGGGAAATCACACATTCAACGTGCTCACGCCGCAGAACGGGGCAATGCAGGAAGTTATAGCCGCATGCGCTTCACCCGTGGAGCTCAACGCGGAGGACGAGGAACAGAAAGGCATGATTGACGCGCTGGATAAGTGCAGTGCGGAGAACCCCGACTACATTTTCTTTGACAAGGGCGAGGGCGAAAACGCGAAAAATTACCGCTACACCGCCGTAGACCTCGGGATAAACGTGAACACGCCTATGTCGGGACCTTCCGTCAAATATTGGTACGCCACCGTGGAGAACGCGGAAATCAACACCACAAAGAGCGTACTGCTCAAAATGTCGACGCCCTTATCGTTCGGCTTGGGGACGATAAATTACACGCTCAGCTCGCTCAGCTTGCAGCCCAACGATTTGAATAATTGAAGCAGTCAATATTGACGCCGCGCGCCCGAAAAATTCGGGCGCGCGGCTTGCTTTACCGCGGTTTTGGCGGGTTTAATGAAGCGCGGTTTGACGTCCACATACTCTCCCTTCTTTATTTTTTTCGGCTTTTTGACCACAAATTTTTATATTGCTCTGTACAAAAAGAAAAATTATGTTATAATAACTATGGAGCGCGGGCGCGAAAGGTAAGATTTTGCGCGAAAAATTTTGCGCGCCGCAATCAAAGATTTAAGGGGTGAAACGATGTCTATTCCTAACGTAAAGTTTATCACGATGGGCGAGCTGCTTTTGAGGCTCTCGCCTCCCAACAACGAAAAGATAAGAAGCACGGACGAATTCCGCGTCACATACGGCGGCGCGGAGGCAAACGTTGCGGCGTCGCTCGCGAATCTTGGCGTCGACAGTTCCTACTTCACCGTCGTGCCCGATTCCTCGATAGGCAAGGCGGCGATAAGGTACATAAGAAGCAACGACGTGCACTGCTCTCCCTGCATTTACGGCAACGGGCGCATGGGCATATATTTTCTGGAAGAAGGCTTCGGCGTGCGCGCGAGCAAGGTCACCTATGACAGAAAAGACTCGGCTTTCGCACTGTACGACTACACGACGATAGATTTCAAGAAGAAGCTCGAAGGCTTCACCTGGCTGCATCTGAGCGGCATAACCCCCGCCCTTTCCTCCAACTGTCGGGAACTCATCATGCTCGCCCTGAAAGCCGCAAAAGAGCTCGGAATGACGGTATCTTTCGACTGCAACTACCGCTCCGCGCTGTGGGGCTGGCAGGAAGCGCGCGACTGCATTACTTCCTATCTGCCCTATGTGGACGTCCTCTTCGGCATAGAACCCATAAATTTGCCCGGACCGGACGGCAAGGACATCAAGGACGGGCTCTCCATGAACCCTTCCTACAAAGAGCAGGACAGAATTTTCCGCGCGCTGCACGAAAAATACAACTTCAAGGCGATAGGCAGGCACGTGCGCTATGTCCATACGGGCAGCGAAAACAGCCTCAAAGCCTTTATGTGGTACGACGGCGAAACGTATGAAAGCAAAACCTTCCGCTTCAATATCCTCGACAGAGTGGGCGGCGGCGACGCGTTCGCGAGCGGCATGATCTACGCCATTATGCGCGGCATGAACCCCGACGACATCGTCAACTTCGCAGTGGCTTCCTCGGTTATAAAGCACACCATTCGCGGCGACTTCAACATAACCGACGACGAGGAGAGCATTATCAAACTGATGAAGCAGGACTACGAAATCAGAAGATAATGACAAATAAGGTCGTTGTTATAAAAAGGACAACAACCCGAGCCGTCACTTGAAAAAGATAATAAATTGGTGTTATATAAAAGGACAGCGACCCGAGCTATCACTTGAATAAAGACAATAAATTAAGGTGTGAAAATATGAAAAAGGCGCGTTTTACCGCACGGTAAAACGCGCCTTTTTCTGCCGTTCCCACCCTATTTACGGCGGGATTTGCGGCGGAGAATTATTATCGTTATCGTAATCACGAGCGCGGCGATGAGCGCGCCGCCGACGGCGATCAGTATGATGTCCGCCAAGCCGCCCGTATCCTTTGTCACGGTGACTTTAAGCGAGCACGAGCCGACGTTGCCGTCGTAGTCGGTGACCACTATCTTCACGTCGTATTCGCCCTTTGTCTTGCCGTCCGTGTCCGAGACGATTTCCACCTTGTCGCCGTAGGTTATCGCGCCGTCCTCGTTGTCGAACGCGGAGAAGCACTCGTTCCAATCGATATCGGAAAAGGACTCCGCGGAAACGCTGCTCTTCAAGGCGGTAACCTTGGGCGCGCCGCCCTGCATTATGCCCTTCGCGAGGGAAGAAAACTCCGCCTTGTCCTGCTCGCTGAGCCTTTCATAGCTCTCTATAAATGCCGATTTCTTTTGCTTTTCGAGGTATTTCGTGCCCAAAACCTGCGGGTTTTCCACGAAGAATTCGGCTTGGGTGTGCAGTTCCTCTTTCAGTCCGTCCGCGATATGGTCGTACAGCGTTGAACGCACGTCGAAGTCATCGAGAAATTCGGGAACGAGCCCGTCCTGCGTGACGGTATACACGAGCGACTGCCTGCCCGAGCCCTTGAAGTCGTATTCGGGTATCACTTTGCCGTCCACCGCGGACTCCACGTGCACAAGCTCGGGACGCTCCGTGTTGACTATGATTTTATCGCCGTACGAAAGGGTAACGCTTTCCTGTATGTTTTCGAGGTAGCAAAAGTAGCCTTTGCCTTTGACATCCCACAGGCAGCGCGTCTTGCCCTTGCCGTCGGTTACCGTGACGGAGATGAACGTCTCGTCCGGCTTGCCCGCCCACGCGGCGTTTTGGTTGCCGAGATCGGAAGCGCCGAACACGAGCGCGGCGAATTTGTTGTCCTCTTTAAGTTCCGCGGAAAAGCCGAGCGTGCCGCGTATTCCCCTGATAACGAGCTTTGTGGGGTGGAAATCAGCCCCGTCGCGCTTGGTATAAGTGACAGCGTAATCGTTTTCGCCCGCCGCGACGGTGACCAAGCCCGAAGAATAATCGTAGCCGAAGTTCAGGGGCGTGCGCACCATGTAGCTGCCCGCCGCAACGCCTTCAAACCTAGCCTTGCCCTGCGAAATTTCCGCGCTGTAAACCGTTTCGCCGTCCTTTTGCAGCAGCACGCAGCCCTTTTGAAGCGCAGAGCCGTCGTCTATATCGAATGTGACGTCCAAATTGCCCGTCACGGAATACTTCGCGAGCTGAGCGTCTGTGACAAACCCGTATTTGAGCGCGATGTCCTCGCCCGCGGCTATCTCGTCCCGGCTTTCGCCCGCGCTGTCGGAGAGTATGGAGATAGTCTTCGTCGCCTTATCAAAGACCTGCTCCTGCACTTCCTCCGACGTCTGCAAGCCCCACTGCGTCCAATAGGGTATTATATCCGTCTGATATTCTTCCGCGAAGAAGAGCGCGTAGACGTCCTGCTGAGGCGTTTGCGAGCCCAAAATCTTTTTATCGACCATTTCGCGATAGTAGCTGAAAAGTTTCGCGTAGGTCTTTTCACCCTCGAAATAATCGAACAAATTTATTATGGCGTACAGCTTGTATTGGGGCGTTTCCCCGAAATCGTTGAACGTCTTGCCCGAAAGGCGCAATTCGTTTATCTTGACCTCTATATCGGGAAGTTTCCCCAGCCAATCGCCCGCCTCGGTGTACAGCGTTTTATCCATCTGTATGTAGTGCCCGAGGAAGTTGTTCGACGTCTCCCCGAGTCCCATAGTGCCGCTTCCGAGGTGACCTTGATAGCCGTGGGCGAGCTCGTGAAGTCCGCCCCAATTCATCTGATAAAACGCGCCCATAGAGGGGTTGTTTATGCCGACGTGGTTGCCCGCGTAGTACGCCGCGCCCGCACCGTGCGCGTTGGCTTTTATCAGATATTTCGCCCGCAAATTCTGGTCGGTAGCCTTTTCGGGCCGATAAGAAAGCCCGATAATTTCGTCCATTCTGTCCACTACTTTTGCGTAGTATTCGAGGTGCTTGTCATAGCCGCCGAAAACAAACCCCGATTCCTTGCGCTTGAACGCTTCCCGGTCGCCCTCGGGCAGCAAAATCGTCATGGCGCGGTTTTCTATTATTGCGAACTTATCGCCGCTTGCCTGCCACCTCGCGCGGAACTGCTCTTCGTCGTGGTCGAGGTAGTTGTAGTATTGCAGGGAATGAGTGTCGGCGGCGGAGTACTTCACCTCTATCTGATAGGTGGTGGAAATATCCGCGCCCCGCGCAAGTTTGGGCGTGGTTATAAGCGGAACGTTGGCGTAGTTGCCCGGGATTTGCCCCTTGGCGGGGTCGTTCCCCTTGTAGTCGTTGGAAATTTTCGTAAACTCCGTGGAGTTCACCGTGACAGACGTCTCCTTGTATGCGTCGTTGTTCAGCATTGCGACGCCGATATTGGGCGCGCCCTCCAAAAGGCGCATTTCGAACGAAGCGCCCTCGGGCAGGTATATGCCGAGTATCTGCCTGTCGCCCGAATTGCAGCGGCTGAACCCCGCCGCCGTCATATTCCAATCGGACGGGGTGGTGTACAGCGTGCGGCGCACGGTGACAAGCCCGTTTTCATCGTCCGTAACCGTAACGGGCACGGTGAGCGTAACTTCGTTTTTGTGGCTGTCCTTTGCGGTGTAGACTATTTCGTATTCTCCCGCGGAAGCCGTATTTATATCAGGGCAGACGGCGGTGACGTCCACGTCGCCGTCCTCGAAATCGTGCGCGAAGGTGCGGAAGCGGGCGTCGTGCACGTCGAACTTTTCCACAGCGTTTTTGGAAAGCGTTATCTCCGCCGCGCCGTAGAATACGGGGGCGTTTTTCTCGCTCCAATAAAAATCGGAATCAGTTTCTTGCGCAGACGCGGGGTAAGAAGCCGCCGCGGCGACGCCTGCAACGGCAACAGCCGCGGTAAGTATACAGGGAATTAGTTTTTTGCGAATTTTGTTCATTGTCTTTGTTCCGTTGAATTCTTGTCTTTCTTTATACAAGCGAAAAAACTTGCAGGCAAGTTTTTTCGCTTGTATTTTAACACATTAACACGTCGCGGGCGAAAAATCAATCGCCGTTTGAGTATTTGCTTTGACCTTGCGCTTTAAGCTCGGGTCGGTCTTTTTTTATTTGCCGCAAGAAAAGTTTTCGTGCCGTCACTGCTTCTTCTTCCACTTTTCAATCTCTTCGAGGCGGGCTTTTATCTTGCCCTCCGTGCCGTCCTCCGAGGGGAAATAATACCTCTTCCCCGCAAGGCTTTCGGGCAGACACTGCATGTCGGTGAGCTTGTCCTCGTAGTCGTGCGCGTACTTGTAGCCCTTGCCGTAGTCCAGCTCCTTCATCAGCTTCGTGGGCGCGTTGCGGAGAATCAGCGGAACGGGCTCGGCGAGCATCGTCAGCGCGTCCTTTTTCGCCGATTGATACGCGACGTAGAGGGAATTCGACTTGGGCGCGACGGACATGTACACGACCGCTTGCGTTAAATGCACGGTGCACTCCGGCATGCCGATAAAGTGACACGCCTGATACGCCGCCACCGCTATTTCGAGCGCGCGCGGGTCGGCAAGACCTATGTCCTCGCTTGCAAACCGCGTGACGCGCCGCGCGACGTACAGGGGGTCTTCGCCCGCTTCGAGCATGCGCGCGAGCCAATACACCGCCGCGTCGGGGTCGGAATTGCGCATGGACTTATGCAGCGCGGAGATGAGGTTGTAATGCTCTTCACCCGACTTGTCGTACAGAAGCGATTTGACGGAAGTGCACTGCTCGATAGTCTCGCGCGTGACGCATATGCCGCTTTCGGTGACTTCGCCGTTGAGCACCGCCATTTCAAGCGTGGAGAGCGCGCTGCGGGCGTCGCCGTCGGCAAAGTTTGCGATGACTTCCAATAGCTCGTCGGATATTTGCACGTTCTGCATGCCGAATCCCCGCGCGTCCGTGACCGCCCTGCGCAAAAGCGCGTGGAGTTCCTCTATCTTTAAAGGCTGCAAGACGAACACCTTACAGCGGGAGAGAAGCGCGCCGTTGACCTCGAACGACGGGTTTTCCGTCGTCGCGCCGATGAGTATTATGCTGCCCTTTTCCACAAACGGCAGAAACGCGTCCTGCTGCGCCTTGTTGAAGCGGTGAATTTCGTCCACGAAGAGTATAGTCTTTTCGCCGAAGCGGCGGTTCTTTTCCGCCTGCTCCATGACCTGCTTTATCTCCTTTATCCCGCTCGTCACCGCGGAAAAATTGATAAAATTCGCCCGCGTGCGGTTGGCGATTATGCGGGCGAGGGTCGTCTTGCCCACTCCCGGCGGCCCCCAGAATATCATTGAGCACACCTTGTCGCCCTCAATCAGCCTGCGCAGTACTTTGCCCTCGCCCAACAGGTGCTGTTGCCCGCAAAATTCGTCCAGAGTCTGCGGGCGCAGCCGCGCCGCGAGGGGCAGGCTTTCGTCGCTTTCGAACAGAGTCCGCTGCTCGTCCATCTCTTTACCCTCCTGTCTGATTTGTCTGCGCCGCGCGCGGATAAATTCAGGCGCGGCGGAACACGTTCCGCCGCGCAGCCCGCGGCAAGCCGCGGGCAAATATGCGTTTGCTATCGGATTTTTGATAGCTATTTACCGATTTTTCGGTTGCCGATTTATATTTTTTCGCCGCTTTGTTTTCTTGCTTTGTTTGCGCTTTATTTACTTTGTTTTTGCTTTGTTTTTTCGCCGCCGCTTTTACCGCCCGATAATATCTTTAATCACCTCGGAAGCGATTATCAGCCCGACGACTGGCGGGACGAAGGAATTGCTCGCGGGCGCGATTTTTTTTGCGCCCATGGTGACGTCTCCCTCGCTCTCCTCTTCCCCGCAAACTGCGCCCGAACTATCCGCGCCGCCGCTGCCAGAGCTTTCAGAGCCGCCGGGAATATCCAAACCGCCGCTATCCGCAAAATTTGAGCTGCCTGCGGGCAGATTGCAGGGGGCGGGGACTTCCCGCGAGTAGACGACTTTCAGGCTGTCTATGCCCAATTTTTTCAATTCCCTGCGCATTACCCGCGCGAGCGGGCACACGGAAGTTTTGTAGACGTCCGCCACTTCGAACGCCGTCGGATCGAGCTTGTTGCCCGCGCCCATCGCGCTTATCACGGGCACGCCCGCCGCCTTTGCGTTTTTTACTATCGCGAGCTTGCCCGCCACGGTGTCTATCGCGTCGACGACGTAATCGAAGAGGCTGAAATCGACGCCGCCCGTTTTCGGCAGGTAAAAAATGCTGTGCTTTTCGACCTTGCAAGCGGGGTTGATGTCAATTATTCGCTCCGCAGCCACGTCCGTTTTCAGCCTGCCGACCGTGGAGGAAGTTGCGAGTATCTGGCGGTTTATGTTGGTGACGTCCACCTTGTCGCCGTCTATAAGATCGAGAGCGCCTATGCCTGAGCGCGCCAACGCTTCCGCGACGTATCCACCGACGCCGCCCAAACCGAATATTGCGACGCGCGAACGGGCGAGCTTTTTCATCGCCTCGCCGCCAAACATGAGTTCCGTTCTCGAAAATCTTTCTGCCATGATTTAAATATAGCAGTTAGCGGCGTTTATGTCAATTTTTTCGCACAAATCTAATCACAAAAACTGCGCCATAATGCACCCCGCCGCTTTACGGGAAAAGGGGGAGAACACTTATAGCCGCCGTTTTGCGGAAAGGGGCAGAATATTTATAACCGCTTATCGCCGCCGCTTTACGGCGATAGGTATACCCCACACCCCACCC